>CBDUBP010000122.1:0-7431 GCA_965365415.1 uncultured bacterium
TCGGTCACCTTTTCAGGATATGTGACATAAACTTCCTTTACCTGCGGATCATGGCCTTTTAAAAGCGGGATTTTCGTAATAAATCTACGGTTGAATTTACGGATCGGTCGAAGCCTTTGGGTATAAGTTCCGTATCCGTCTTCATACATCCTAAAAAAGTTATTACTGTATTTGATCAGGAAATAAGCACGCGTCCGGTTGATCTGAAAAAGATTGATCTGCGAATTCGCCATGAACTTTTCGTAATCCAAAAGCTCGGGATTGTGCTTTTCGTAAAGTTCGGTGATGACATTTCCGCGATCGGTCACATACCGCCAAAATCCGTATTTCTTCCGCAGGTTCCTGATTATGGTATAACCTTTTATCCGCATGACTTTTTTGAACAGGCCTATTTTTTCAACATTGTCCAGAAACTCATCGATGTTTTCGATCAGGTCGTCAAAAAAGATCAGGACCGATTCGTGGCCCTGATGCTTATATTTATATGCCTCCAAAATGGAGATATAAACGTGATAAGTCGAACAGCAGACAAAGGTTTGGTCCATCGCTATTTGCGGTTTTTCAGCTTTTCCCTTTGTACGCGCTCGATGTCGAGAATGTCTTTCTCCTTGTAACGAAGCGCCTGGTGAACGGCATGAAGGTCACGCGAAAGTTTGCGCATTCCCATCGGCTCGAGCGATGCGGCATGATCCGTTCCTTTCCAGGTACGATCCAAGGTGTAATGTCTTTCGATGATGTTCGCGCCCAAGGTAAATGCCGCGATATCAACGGCGATTCCCAAGTGATGGCCTGAAAATCCGATGTTCTTTACCCTGTTTGCATACTTTTCCTGAAGGATCCTGATGTCCAGCAAACAAACGTCCTCAAACGGAACCGGGTACCCCGATGTGCAGTTGTAAAGCACAAGGTCCATGTTCCGGCCGCGATCTTCAAAGAACTGAACCAGCTCGTCGGTCTCGTTCTTCGTCGTCATTCCTGTAGAAATGTGGATTTCACCTTTGTAGTTCCTGCAAAGCCAGTCTAGCATCTCGAAATTATTGTTGCAGGCCGACGGGATCTTGATGAACTGCGGGTCGATCGATGTGATTTCTTTTGCCGAAGTCAGATCCCAAACTGAAGTCGAATAAATGATTCCAAGCTCTTCACAATACTCCTTGAGCTCGCGATTCTGGTCGACGTCGAACTCCAGGTATTCGCGGTGCGCACCATAAGTGTCCCCATAAGAATTGGCCGGATTCGGGTGCGGCGCGTTGTATTGCTCTTCAGTAAGCAATTCCCGGTTGTTTCTTTTCTGGAATTTTACTGCATCGGCATTGCAAAATATTTTTGCGATCTTGATCAATTCCTTGGCAAGGTCCATCTCGCCTTTGTGGTTGCAGCCAATCTCGGCGATGAGGAACGGCTT
Organism: uncultured bacterium; assembly: GCA_965365415.1. Classification (GTDB taxonomy): domain Bacteria; phylum Bacteroidota; class Bacteroidia; order Flavobacteriales; family Flavobacteriaceae; genus Flavobacterium. Next base: position 1,406 of record CBDUBP010000122.1, read on the forward strand.
TTTATATTCACTATTTTTCATATCGTTTGTTGTATTTGATAATGTGTTCGCACGCGCTTCTGATCGCGCCGGCGGCTGAATTTGTATCGAAGGTAAAATCGGCGTGGTGCTTAATGATGTTCATCGCGTTATTTGGCGCAAACGACCATCCGACGCAGAGCATTCCCGCAAGATCGTTGATATCGTCGCCCAAATATGCAAAGTTATTAAGATCGAGGCCATTTTCATTGGCCAGCTGGCGAAGGAACGAATACTTGTCCTTGACGCCGAAATAAGCTTTGTCGATCTTCAATTTCTGCATCCTTTGTTCGACAAGCCGTGAAATTTCGGATGTGATCACGATGACCTCAACGTGATGCTGGCGTAAAATTTCAAGCCCCATCCCGTCGCGCATGTCGAATTTCTTCAAGAATTCACCTTCCGAACTGAAGTATACGCAGCCGTCGGTGAAAACGCCATCGACGTCGAGAACGAGATGCGTGATCTGTTTTGATTCTTTTTTCGAGCGAAGGTCTTCGATCAATAGATTTTCGACAATGTTCCAGTCCGACATGCTGTCGATCTCGATCAAAGATTCTTCAGGCATTTCAACGATGCCGACGATTCCGCCGAGCCTGTTTTTATTCGACTTCAGACTTGAAACCGTGGTAGTGTAAACAGCGCCGTTTTCAATCAGCAATCCGTCAAAATCCTGGCGGCGAGGCCTTTTTTTGAAGTCGTAATTCGATGGCGTTCCGTCTTCATTCCAGACAAATCGATGTGTCCGCACGCATGTCAGCGCAGAGTCGAATTCCTGGCTTTCCACTTTTGCAAGGCACGCATTGATGTCGTGGCTTTTTGTGATCGGCGATGTGGCCTGAAGCAGGCAGAAGATGTCGAAGTCGTAACCAAGCGTATCGCAGAATTCCATCATCGCGCTTTCGGTCGATGCGGTATCCGATGCACTTTCATCCGAGCGCTGCATCACGATGACCTTTTCTGTCCAATTGTATTCACGTTCGATGTATTCGATGATCTGTTCATCATCAGTGAAAACATAAACCCGGTCGAGGTCGGAAAATACAGCTTCGGTCAGTATCCAGGAAAACAGCGGCCTTCCTGCAATTTTTTTTCGGTTTTTATTCCTGATTCCCTTTGAGCCTTTTCGCAGTGGAATGAAGCCAATCTTTACTTTCATCGAAACGATTTGATACTAAGGTTGCAAAGATATGGAAAAAGCTATTAGTTATTAGCTGTCAGCCGTCAGCTATCAGCTTGTTGTCCGACTAAATTATCAATTTCCGCCCGAGGACAAAAATCGAATTTAGCGCAATTAATTATCAATTGTCAATTGTAAACTATCTTTGCAGTATGATCAACGAAGAAGTCCACAAAGCCTATCAGATTGTCAGTCAGGGCGGGATTATTTTATATCCGACGGATACCGTCTGGGGAATCGGATGCGATGCCGCAAATGAAGAAGCAGTATCTAAAATCTACAAATTGAAAAAGCGGGCCGAATCCAAATCAATGATCGTACTGATGAATGGCGATCGCATGATGCACAACGTTTTTCGTGAAGTTCCCGAGGTAGCATGGCAGATCATCGAGTTATCGGAAAGGCCGACCACTTTGATTTTGGACAATCCGCGGAATGTTGCGCCAAATCTTATTGGCGAAGACAAATCGCTCGGCGTGCGCATCGTCACGGAACCATTTTGCTTTAAGTTGATGGAACGCCTGAAACGGCCGCTCGTATCAACATCCGCTAATATTTCAGGCGAACCGACGCCGCAGTCATTTAAAGAAATCAGTCCGGAAATCATCAATGGCGTCGACTATGTCGTAAATTTGCACCGCGAAAGAATCAGCGGGAAACCATCGTCAATCATTAAACTTACGTCAGATTCCCAGGTGAAAGTCATTCGCCGCTAACCGATGAATTACAAAGACGCGCTCCAATCAAAGATTTTTCAGGTCATTTCGACAGCATCGGACGAATTATCGGTTGAAACTTATGTCATAGGCGGATTTGTGCGCGATCTTTTGCTTGGCCGCAATTATAAAAAGGACATCGACATTGTCGCGGTCGGAAGCGGGATCGATCTTGCATTAAAAGTTTCCGACCTTCTGCCGTCAAAACCAAAAGTGCAGATATTCAAGAATTACGGTACGGCGATGCTTCGATATAAGGATATCGATATCGAATTCGTAGGCGCGCGGACCGAATCGTATGCTCCCGAAAGCCGCAAGCCGATCGTTGAAGGCGGCACTTTGCAGGACGATCAGAACCGCCGGGATTTTACGATCAATGCTTTGGCATTGTCACTCAACGAAGATACTTTTGGAAATCTGGTCGATCCATTTGACGGCGTTTCAGACCTCAAAAACAAAATTATCCGGACACCGCTTGAGCCCGGGATCACGTATTCGGATGATCCGTTGCGGATGCTGCGCGCCATACGGTTTGCATCACAGCTGGATTTTACGATCGAAGCCGAATCTTTGAACGCAATTTTCGAAAACAAGGAACGGATCAAAATCATTTCGGGTGAGCGGATCGTTGAGGAACTTAACAAGATCCTGCTGACAGACAAACCGTCAAAAGGATTTCTTTTATTGAATCACTCGGGACTGCTCGATATCATTCTGCCCGAACTCACAGCACTGAAAGGTGTTGAAGAAGTTGAAGGTCATAGACATAAAGACAATTTTTATCATACACTGGAAGTCGTCGACAATATTTCAAAAAATACGGATGACCTATGGCTTCGATGGGCTGCACTGCTCCATGATATCGGAAAAGCGCCAACGAAAAAATTCTCCAAAAAAGTCGGCTGGACATTCCATGGCCACGAATTCCTTGGCGGCAAAATGGTTAAGAAGTTATTTGAAAGGCTTCGGATGCCGCTCAATCAAAAGATGAAGTTTGTGCAGAAAATGGTAATGATGAGCTCGCGGCCGATCGTATTATCGCATGACGAAGTAACCGATTCAGCGGTTCGGCGATTGGTATTTGACGCCGGCGACGATGTGGAAAGCCTGATGACCCTTTGCGAGGCCGACATTACGACTAAAAACCCGAATAAATTCAGAAGATATCACGACAATTTTCAAGTCGTTCGCGACAAGATCGTCGAAGTCGAAGAACGCGACAAGATCCGGAATTTCCAGCCACCGATCACGGGCGAAGAGATCATGGAAACGTTCGGACTGGCACCCGGACGTGAAATCGGGATATTAAAAGAAGCGATCAAAGAAGCGATCCTGGAAGGAGAAATCCCGAATGAGTATGAGGCGGCGGTGGAGTTTATGATGGGGAAAGCCCGGGGAATGGGATTGTCCATTAAGTCCCAAAGCGCCAAAGATCCTGAGATCCAAAGCTTAAAAAATGAGCAAAAACCGTAATCCGGCGTGAATGAATGTGGATACTTTTGCTTTAAAAGAGTCATGAAAACATTCAGAGAGTTGATTATTTGGCAAAAATCGATGGACTTGGTTACGTTGGGATATTCGATTACAAGGTCTTTTCCAAATGAAGAATTATTTGGGCTGACATCGCAATTAAGAAGGTCTCTAATTTCGGTTCCAAGCAACATTGCCGAAGGATATGGTCGGAATTCCGATAAAGAATTATATCGATATCTTAAAATTTCGACCGGATCGTTGTATGAGGCGCAAACACAATTCGAAATTGCCCGGAATCTCAAGTTTTTGTCCGATGATCAATTCGCAATTCTAAATGAATGCAGCCGCGAAGTTGAAAGGCTTCTCACGTCGTTTTCGAAAACAGTTACACAATCAATCGTAAAATCTTAGCTATGGCGCTCTGGCACTTTGGATCTTTGGCGCTCTACTCAACATGAAACACTTCCACAACTCCGCCAAACTCACCCTCATCCTTGTCTACCTCGTTATTATCGCAGGTGCGATGGTACGCATGACCGGTTCGGGGATGGGGTGTCCCGACTGGCCGAAATGCTTCGGGTATTATATTCCGCCTACCGACGTTAAACAACTGACGTGGTCACCGGGACGATCATTTGAAGAAGGCCAGGTCATCATCAAAGATGAACAATTGCTTGTCGCAGAAGATGATTTCACGACGGGAACCGACTTCGACGCATCACATTGGCGTCCATATACCAAACACGACTACGCCATCTTTAATCCGCAGCACACATGGATCGAATACATCAACCGGCTCTTCGGCGCGCTTGCCGGGCTGGGAACGCTTGTCATGGCTTTCATCTCACTTCGGTTTCGAAAAAAGTATCCATCACTGACCGTTTTGTCGTGGCTCACGGTCTTTCTTATGGGTTTTCAGGGCTGGCTTGGCGCGACGGTAGTCTATTCGGTTTTGAATCCTGTGAAGATCACGATTCACATGGTGATGGCGCTGGTGATCGTCGCCATCATTCTTTACATTATCAGAAAATCGAAATCTATCGCGACCGAAAGATATGTCGATCGCTCATTTAAACTTTGGATGACGATCGCGATGGCCTTAACACTGATTCAAATCATTATTGGAACCCAGGTTCGTCAATGGGTAGATAATGCGACGAATCTCTCCGGCGATCAGGTTCTTGCCACTTTGATGGATTCGCCTGAGGCCGGCTTTTATATCCATCGTTCTTTTTCGATCATCGTTAGCGCAGTAATAGTTTTCCTGTTTTACCGAAACCGCAAAATGAATTTCGGATTCGCGAAAATGAATTGGGTTCTTGCGCTTCTGATCATAGAAATCTTATCGGGACTTTCAATGGCTTATTTCGATTTTCCATTCGGATCCCAAGCTGTTCATCTCGTTATCGGATCAGTTTTATTTGGAGTTCAATTCTACCTGATTTTGGAAGTTTTTCGCGTATCGAGTGTAATAGATAAAACTTATAGCAAATCATAAATATACTGAATACTAGGTTTATGCATCCGGCTATATAAAGTATATTCTAGATTTTATCATCCGATCCATTTTTTGAAATCAGATACTTTTTCGCGGCTCACGATCACCTCATCATGGCGATAGGTCGGCAAAATCAGCTTCAATCTTGAGTTGCTGTAAGCCAGCATTTCCCTGATGGATTTCATTGGAATGATGAATTTTCGGCTGATCCGGAAAAACTTTGTCGGATCGAGCTCATTTTCCAGAATTTCCAACGTCACATCGATCAGATAATCACGATTGTCGTCGGTATGGATATACGTTCCCTTGTTTTCGCTGTAAAAGCATTCGATCTGCGATGTTTCAATGATGCGAAGCTGTGCGCCAATCTTCACTGTAAAGCGTTCGCGGTATGGTTTTGTGGAAGAACCGGCAAGCAATTCCCGTATCTGATTAAAGTTGACATTCGGTAAACCGGCAGGAATCCGCTTTTTAAATTTATCGATTGCAATCACAAGATCGTCTTCGTCAATAGGTTTAAGTAAGTAATCTATAGAATTGACTTTAAACGCCTTGAGCGCATATTCTTCATACGCCGTCGTGAATATTACAGCGCTGTCGACAGCAATCTGATCGAAGATCTCGAACGATAATCCGTCGGAAAGCTGGATATCGAGAAATATCAGATCCGGGTGTTTATTGTTCCGCAGCCATTCAATGCTCTCCTCAACCGAATGCAGCATTATCTGGGGCCTGATCCCAATTTTCTCCAGCTTGCGCTGTAAAAGCCTTGCAGACGGCTTTTCGTCCTCAATGATGATCGTTGTCATTCCCATTTTTGTCTTTTGTCGCGCTCCATGATTTCAGCTATCTTTCTTTCCTCCCAGTTCTTACCTAAAAAGAAATGCCCGCCAAAAACGCCGACCGCATGAAACGCCAGGCCGATTCCCCAGTATACTGCAGTTGAAAAAGTGTTGAACCTGAAGAACTCTTCATTCTTATCGAGATTGACGAATTTCAGTCCGATCAGGAAGAGGTTGATCAGTATATACGCAGCCAGATGGCGGTAAAAACCGGATATCGCGCGGACACGTTTTTGTGCGCGAATGAATCTTTCATGATCGATGTTATTTGTTTCCATTGTTGAAGTTTTGACGTCGTT
>CBDUBP010000123.1:0-7405 GCA_965365415.1 uncultured bacterium
TGAGGTCACGGGTTCAACTCCCGTCCTCGCTACTTAAATTTAAAAACGGATCTTGAAAAAGGGTCCGTTTTTTATTTGTCCTTGTCCTATTCGTGCTTCGGTAAATATATAATGAACTTCGCTCCTTCATATTCACGGCCTTCGGCGAAGATGAAACCGCTGTGGTTATCGACAATCTTTTTGCAGATCGCAAGCCCGATGCCTGTTCCTCGATATTCATGTTCTTTTTCAAGCCGGCGAAACAGCAGGAATATCTTCTCGGCAAACTCCTGTTTGAATCCGATTCCGTTATCGGTCACAATGATCTTAAAATACTTTCGCGCTGAAAAATCGATATCATTATATCTTTCGTCATCTGCAACATGTTCTCCGACAATCGAGATTTCGGGCCGCACATTTTCACGCGCAAATTTGAGTGAGTTCGTAAGGAGGTTTACAAACAGCTGATGGATCTGGAATGGAATGACATAGGCTACGGGCAGCCCAAAGGTCGAAATCAGGGCATCCTTCTCGTCGATGTTTACCGACAGCTCGGAAATGACATCTTCTACTATTAGTTGCAGATCTGCCATTGCAAAAGCCTTTTCGCCCTGCATCGCACGCGAATAATTAACGAGATCGATCATCAGGTTCTGCATGCGGTTTGCCGAAACGGCAATCTTCCTGAAATAATCGCGGCCGCTTTCCGACAGCTTATCATATTCATTTTCATCCAGCCGTGAGATAAACATCTGTATCTTACGCAAGGGTTCCTGCAAATCGTGGCTGACAATGTTGTTGAAAGACTCCAATTCTGCATTTATTGCCTTGAGGTTCCTGTTGTTTTCTTCGAGATTGATCGTAGTGACATATTGTTCCGTAATGTCATAATTGACTCCGATCTTCACAAGATCGCCTTCTGAATTCTCGGTAAAACTGCTGATGGATTTTATGTATCGGACATCATTATTGATGCTCAAAACGCGGAATATTAATGATGTCGGCGTTTTATTCACAATCGACTGCGTATAAGTGCGAACCACAATCTCCCGATCGTCGGGGTGCAGGTGCGGAAGGATATTGTCGAGTGTCGGATCAAATGATTCGGGGTCGACGTTCAATAGATGATAGAAATTTTCCGAAAATGAATATTGCCGTGTCCGCAAATTGTACTTCCAATGGCTGATCCCCGCAATCTTTTCGGCTTTGTTAAAAGTATAATTAACGAACCGGAGCTCGTCATTGAGGACTTTGAGTTCGTTCAGATCGGAATTGATTCGGTTCAGCGAAAGAAGCAGGATAAAAAGTGCAATCGTGACAAGCAGAAAGGATGTGATGATCGACGTTTCAATTTCGTAATTATGCTCAATGCGATACTGATTGACGTTTGAAACTTCTGTATCCAGCGACTGATAGATATATTCGCGGATATTGTCGGTAAGCGTATCGCCTTTTGCCAAAACGTGCAGAAATGCTCGGTTGTCGGTCCGATTTTCGGAACTTACCCGTAGCGTCTCATCATACAAAAGAAAACGCCGGTCGATCAGTTTTTCCAGCGTATCGCAGCTGAAGTCGCCGCGATCGCTTTGAGGTTCGAGCGCACGCAGCCTTTCAAACTGGATATTTAAAGCAGATTTATCGGCAAAACGCTTTTGGAGATAAGCACTGTCGCGCGAAATGATAAAGCTTCGTACGGTGGATTCGTTCGTTGTAATTACCGATAATACCTTTTCAAGTTCGAGCAGGCGTTTGTTGGAAACGGACATCGATTCGACCGATTTTCCCAATCCCTGCATCTGGTTGAAGAACATTCCCGTGATATAAACTATCAACAGGATTGCCGTGGCCAGCGCGATTTTTATTACCAGCGATGATTTGTATAGATGGGGGCCTTTCATGTATCATTATGCGCTGAAAACAAATGTTTCTTTTCTCAATTCTTCGGAGTGTTTTTCCCAGTCAATGCTTACCACTTCCTTGATGACCTTCTTTAACTTACCGAAATCATTCGGTTTTTTGATATAAACGTTTGCACCAGAATTGAAGGTTTCATCGATATCCTTTTCAGATGACGAAGTTGAATAGATTGCAATCAACAGGTCGTCAAAATGACGGTTTTCGCGTATTTCCTTCAGGCAGTCGATCCCGGTTTTACAAGGCATGTTAAGATCGAGGAAAAGAATGTGAGGCGCGATCTCGTTCTGGCTGTCAAGATATGCCATCAGTTCGCCGCCATCCTTAAAAAGGCTGATTACACTTGCTATTTTTAATTCAATGATCGCCTCCGAAAAAAACTCCCTGTCGTCGGCATCATCATCAGCAAGAAGAATATGAAATGGTTTATCAATTGAATTACTCATAACGATTAACTTGATTTTGCCGAAAGCCGGCGTCGTTCTATGATCCTTTTAAACATCGAAGGCGTCAAGCCCGTGGTTTTTTTAAACTGACCTGAGAGATGCGCCACACTGCTGTAATTAAGCTTGTATGAGATCTCGGTGAGCGTAAGTTCCTCTTCGATGATCAGCTTCTTGGCGCGTTCAATTTTTTGGATGATGAAATAATTTTCGATCGAACTATAAGTATACTCGGAAAATACATTCGATATATAGCCGTAACTGAGATTCAGTTTCTCAGAAAGGTAGACTGAAATGGTCGTCAGCGGCATATCGGGTTCGTGGACCAATTCTACAATGGTATCCTTGATCCTTTGAATTAACTGATTTTTGGGATTGCTGACAATTTCAATGCTGTATTTGCCAAGGTCTTTCTGAAGTTTTTGGAAATCCTCATCCGAAATTTTATTGTTGATGATAATTTCACCGAGGCTAAGCATTTCGTATTTGATTCCGAGCGCATCAAGATGTTCACGAACGATGACCTTACACGCGGCGATTCCATCGAATTTGATATAAAACTTCATTTAAATTAGTTTGATGTTTAAATATACCACAAATATTTTAAGGCAATTCTCTGTTAAGATATTTTTTGCAAAGGCTTACGTACATAAATCGGGCTGTACGCAAAAAAACGGCTTTAGTGATAAAGCCGTTTTCTCTTACCTAAGAACAAAACAAATTATTAGAACAATAATTTAAATTAATGCTGCAGCCTGTCCGTAGCTGCAATGGTTTCCGCATCGCGGGTCTTAAATTTGATCGACTGCAGAAATCCTGAAATGACCGAAATCACTTTTGATTTGATCGCGTCCGGATATTTAACGGCCACGTTGACAATCCCGGCCTGCACGAGCAGCGCGATGATCCGTTTCCATGGTCCGTGGAATTTACTCAAAAGCATTTTATTGGTCAGAAATCCCGTAACGAGGCCAACTGCTCCATGAAGAATATCGGCTTTGACTTCAGGTGAATTCCGAATCGATCCTATAAAACTCCGCAAAAGATTTGCAGGCTTGATCCGTTCCTTCAACTCCTCAAATTCCGAAACAATGGCGTCCTTTTCAAAATTCTGCTTTTGCTCCAAAAAAGCAATGCGACGCTTAAGATCTCCAACATTATTTATCGCTTCCATCCTTTTCCTTAAATATCTGCTTAACAATCATATTCCGGATCACTTCCGTCACGCACTTCACCCGATAAATATAGATGATCAATCCGAACAAGGCATAGATGCCTGCCATCACAAAAAATCCGAGATGCCATGCCCCAAGTAGTTTTCCAAAATAAAAAGCACCACCGATGCTCAGAAATAATAGAAGCATCAGAAAAATCAACCACAAAATCACCCCGGTCGAAACCGCTGCAAACACTCCTGCGAACATGTTGATCGCTTTAAGTTTATACAGCTCAGTACTGGTTTTAACAAATTGTTCCGCCAGTCCGTAAAGTCGTTGTGTGAATGATTTTTCTTCCTCTTCCATAGAACATGGGATTGTTATCTTCCACCTGCAGTCGCGCCGGCGGTTCTTGCGCTTCCTCCACTATTCCCTGTCTGGCCATTTTGTGCCATTTCGTCACCGCCTTTTCCGGTAAGTGACTCAAGTTTGTCGGTTACTCCGTCAACCATGGTGTTATACTTGTCTTTCAATCCGGAATACTTGTCCTTTAATCCACCGGTGAGGTCAGATCCTTTTTGTGCAAGTTTCCTTCTGGTTTCGGAGCCTTTATCCGGTGCCATAAGGACGCCAACGATAGCGCCAATTGCCACTCCGGCCAACGCTCCTAGCAAAACTTTTCCAGTTTCCATAATGTTTGTGATTTTAGTTATTGAATTGATCTACGGTCATCCCGGGAATAATGTTTTCATAGCAATTTTTCCACATCGTTCGGGTGTCTTCCGCAATTTTTTTGTACAAATCCCATTACAAAGATTGGTTTATCGTTAACCAATTTCGTTATAGAACTTAATTCTATTTTTATATGATTTGCAGGTTACTTTTTTGCCGAAGCAAGTTGACGTTCCACACGATGGCGCACTTTTTCGGCCAGGTGTCGGCCGTCATGTGCATTGGTGTCAAAATCACTTCCTTCCGTGTCGCCAACCCGGTTCTTTATACCCAATATCAGATTTTCCGCTTCTTCGATCACAGACCGTAGGTTGAACCTGCTTTTTTTTGACAATAGGTATGCAGCTCCGATCAGTACCGTGCCGGCTGCGACGCCGATCATTACATTTCTCCTGGCCATAATATTTAGTTTTGGTTTATAAATCTCTGGAACTCCAATCAGAATTTAAAAAGTCATCATCATCATTTGTGGATTTTGATCGTTCGCTGTCATTTGTTGCATGGCGTGTTTCCAAATCGGGCGACATATCGTCGGTGGAAAATGCACCTCTGCTGTCGCGCGAAAGATCTGATGACGTTTCTGAACCTGTAAAGCCTCCGGTACTCATGTTCCGTTCGTTGTCCAAGTCATCCTCCAATCTGTTAAAGTCGTCAGTATCGTTCTCGAACTTCGCAGTGTTTCGCTGGCCCGGATCATTGACGGACTCCGAATTTCCATATCCCTGCGCTGCGCTTTGATTTCCGTGCTGCCGATTTTCGCGACTTCCTGAGCCGGAGAAATCCCTTTCATTTGTTTCCATTTCCTTGTTGATTTAGTTGGTGATTAAATCCTCTTTACAAAGTTGATCATAACAAATGGAGACACCATTACAGAATTTTATGCAATGGTTACATAATTTAAAAAAAAAGAGCCTTGCGGCTCTTTATATGAAATAGTACACATCATCGAGATCGGCATTTCGATAGGAATCGCGATCTTCGAAAACTTCGTCTTCATCATCGTCGGCACCCATATCGGGATTCCACGCCTCTTCATCGCCATACATTTCACCGTCTGGTTCAGAAAAGTTGATAAGGCTACCGTATTCCGGAGTCCCATCAAACATCGTCAACTTGTTGTCGGTATTGAAATTCATGTCAAATTCGATTTTCTCAAGATCAATCTCAAGTATGTCCGACTGACCAAGAAGGTTAGAAATGTTGTAGGTTTTCATGTTGGGAAGTTTATTCTTCTGTTTCCATATCTTCCTCGGCGGCGTCGAAGTTGATTGTATTGTAAGCATTGTCTGTCAGCAACTGATCTGCTTCCTTTTCTTCGGCAAGCGTCTCTTCCAACAGGCTGACGATCTCTTCCTCGCCCAGTGTTTTGGCGAAAGCCACCATAGTGCCGTAAGAAGCAATTTCGTAATGTTCAATCTTTTGCGAACCTGCAATGATACCCGCATCGCGAACCGGTCCCGGTTCGGTTTCTTCCATAATGCTTTCACCTTCTTTTATCAGGCCTTCCATAGCTTCACATTTTTTGGCCTGTGCTTTCTTTCCCAGAAGTTCAAAGATTTTCTCGCAACGAACAACCTGCTCTTCGGTGACGGCAGTATGTTCATTGATCGTCATGATAAGATTTTCGGAACTTGAATTCTTGGCCATCTTGGGAAGTGCTTTAAGGAGTGCTTTTTCGGCCCAATAGATATCTTTCAGCATATCAACGAACAGTTCGCGCAATCCTTCAGCAGCAGAGGATTTTGCAGCCACTTTACGGCCACGCGTACTCGTTGCGCCGGTCGTCCCGGTCTTTTTTGTTTTTGATGCGGTGCTTTTCATATTCTTATGTTTTAATTACTCAGATTATCAACAATTACAAATTTCATTTGAAAGCAAAGCAGTTGGCTTACAGAATTTTTCAAAAATCTTACATAGTTATGGGAACTGCTGCGAGTAACGAACGGTCATGTTGATATTCAGTGTGTTATAAAACAGGTAAAAAACTTAAAAAAGGCTAATTGTTATAATTTTTTTCTTACAATTTGTCATAAAAAATGCATTTCGTCGATGATTTGTGCATTTTATCGGTAAAAAATTTTGTCGTTTTAAATTGACATTCTACATTTGAATCGTCAAAACAACCAAATCATCTTGTATCGACTCCTCCAAAAGCGGATTTTGATGCGGATACCAAAAACATCGATTATGGCAAAAATTACATTAACAGGAAAAAAGACGGGTTTGACTTTGCTCTTTTTTATGCTTACTGCAATTGCATTTGCACAGTCTGCAACCTATAATGCTGACGGGACCTTTACAGTACCGGCGGGGGTGACCAGCGTAACTGTTGAAGCCTGGGGCGGCGGGGGTCGCGGAGGCTCTCGATCAACCGACGGAACGGGCGGCGGCGGCGGCGGCGGGGCATATGCACGAAAAGTCATCGCAGTAACACCTGGCTCAACTTACACGGTGAACGTAGGAAATGGAAGCAACTCAACCTCCGCAGGAGAAGATTCCTGGTTTATAAACAGCACCACGATCCGTGCGAAAGGCGGAAACAGCGTGGCGACAAATATAACTACCGGTGCTTCGGGCGGTTCTGCCGCATCATGCATCGGGGATGTCGTTTATGACGGTGGCGCCGGATTCAATGGTTCGGGCTCAAACGGCGGCGGCGGCGGGGCATCCGCAAGTTCAGCTGCCAACGGTAATGACGCAACTTCAAGCTTCGGCGCTACGGCTTCCGGTGACGGAGGTGACGGAGGTGATGGCCGTCGGAGTTCACAAGGCCAGGGTGGCGGGGTATCAGGTCAGACTCCGGGCGGCGGCGGCGGCGGCGCATATCGTACTTCCGGCTCAACAAAGAGCGGCGGAAACGGGGCACGTGGGCGTGTCATCATCAATTGGTATATCCAGGAAATAAACGTAACAGGTAACGGAGTTTTTATTGCGGATGGCGACATGGCTCCTACAACATCAGACCATACAAACTTTGGACTTGTCGATCTTGCAATCGGTTCTTTGATACGTACCTTCACGATTGAAAATAGCGGCTCGGCACCTTTAACTTTGGGCGCATTGACAATATCAGGTACGGATGCCGCAAACTTCACCATGGTATCTGCTCCGGCATCGGTTGTTGCGGCAGGCAGCTCCACGACCTTTAGCATTCAATTTACACCAACAGCAATCGGTACA
>CBDUBP010000124.1:0-7377 GCA_965365415.1 uncultured bacterium
GTACCGGCCGTTCCCTTTGATTGCGAGCAGCGGCAGGGCATTGTCTACAAGGCGGCCAAGGTGCAGCTTGTGGGCGCTTCGCTGTTGAGCAGCGGGCCGGCGGCGCAAGGCAATTCCTACGCTTACAACTGGTCGGGCGGGCGCTTCCCGGCCATTTATTCGGTGAACCTTGTGGCGGGCAACAACAGCATTCCTTATCGATCATCAACCTCCACGCCAAGGCCGAAGACGGCAATCCGATGAGTTACACGCGAAGGCTCGGCGCATCCGAATCTTTAAAGGAAATTCTTGACGGCTCCGAATATAACAGCAGTAATGTGATTGTCCTTGGCGACTTTAATGACTACCTTACCGGGACAACAAGCGACACATGCGAGTGTACTGCGTCGCCATATCAGAATTTTATGGAAGATGCGGGTCAGTATAATGGAGTGACGGCTAATCTGCTCGATGTAAACTCCACATGGGAAGAGCGCCCGTTGATCGAGCATATTATCATTTCCGATGAATTGGCGGGCACATTTGTAAGCGCTTATCAGGATATTACAGTTGCCGATGCTATTGACGGATATTATTTTACGACATCGAACCACTTACCTGTGACCGCAATATTCGATTTTTCGACTTTGAGCATTCCGGACATGCCTGCTGCAAGCGATTCTTTGTCTGTCTTTCCAAATCCGGCAAAGAACACATTGAATATTCATTTTGGTGAGTCCGCAAACGGGATGCTCGAAATTTTCGACCTGTCGGGCAGGCAGATCTTTGCTGAAAAAAGCAGTGGAAATTCGATTGATGTCAGCTCGTTTCCTTCCGGAATCTATCTATTGAAATTAGATGGGCAAGTGGCGAAATTCATCAAAGAATAGGCAGCATTTAGCAAACCGATGGCTGCAATATTGTATGCCATCGAACCAGGTCAAAAAAAACCGACAGGAACACACTTTTTTGCTCAAAACTTATTTGATTTTAGCATCCCGAGCCCTTTTCGGTGAAACTCTTAATGCTATATTTGCCTAACCCCAACTTTACAAACATGAAGTTTCCCAATGTTTTGCCTTGCCTGCTGATATTAACGCTTTTTTCGGTTCTTGCTGTGGGTTGTCAGAAAACAGAAGCCCTGAACAAACCCGAACCTGCCGGAATTGCGGTTGAGCCGAAAGTCGACAGCACGGTCCTCGACAGTATCGATTACGATAAAAGGATGACAGCGCTTATCAATAACGATACTTCGGGCAGGTGGAACATCAAAACGCCGCATCCGTTACCTGGAGCTGTGTTGCCTTATAAAAGGGTCGTGGCATTTTATGGAAATCTTTTTTCGAAAAGAATGGGCGTTCTAGGAGCGCTTCCCAAAAAACAGATGCTTGAATTGTTAAAGGAAGAAACTGAAAAATGGCGCGCCGCGGATTCAGTCGTTCCGCCCGTTCCTGCCTTACATTATATTGCGATTACCGCGCAGGGCAAACCGGGCAAGCAGAATAAATATCGCCAGAGAATGCCGCATCGTCACATCGATACGATATTATCGTGGGCAAAGGAAATCGACGGGATAGTTTTTCTGGACGTGCAGATCGGGCAAAGTACGGTCATTGATGAGGTTAGCACACTTGTCGATTATCTTAAGCTTCCCAATGTACATCTTGGCCTGGATCCGGAATTCTCAATGAAGGAGGGCCGTATTCCCGGAACCAAGATCGGTACGATGTCGGCCGATGATATCAATGGGGCAATCGATATCCTGCAAAGGCTTGTAAAAGAGAATAATCTGCCGCCAAAAATATTGGTCGTGCACCGTTTCACCCAGGGGATGGTCACCGATTACAAAAATATCAAAACGTGTCCCGAAGTGCAGGTTGTGATGCACATGGACGGTTTTGGCAGCAAGGCTCTGAAACGTTCGACCTATCAAATGGCGATTTACAGGGAACCGGTACAATTTACGGGATTCAAGCTATTTTATAAGAACGACACGAAAGGCAATAATGCGATGTATACGCCTGAGGAAATTTTGAAGTTTAAACCCATGCCGGTTTATATTCAGTATCAGTAGCACGTACTTTTGAATTATAGCTTCATATAAAAAGCCATGGTAAAATCTTCCCATACGATTATTTATTTCCTGATTTATGTATTTCTGTCCGGGTGTCAGGAAAGGCGGCAAAACAACGCATCTTCGGTTTCTGACGATTCAAACGACACTATCGTCAAAGAAAATCAGCATCCAAAAACGTTTGCAGGCAAGAAAGTTCCGGTGCTGTGTTACCACGCGATACGCGAAGTCCAGCCGACTGACAGTCCGGAACAAAAGACCTACAGCGTTTCACCAGCAAATTTTGCTGCGCAGATGAAAGCGCTCGCGGAGAATGGATTTACGACCGTGACCCCCGAAGACCTTCACGATTTCTATACGAATGGCAAACCATTACCGCAGAAACCCGTCATGATCACTTTTGATGATGGCAGAAAAGAGCAGCATACGATTGGTGCCGCCCTTTTGGAAGAGCACCATTTTAAAGGTGTGTTTTTTATTATGACCGTCAGTTTGGGAAGGTCGGTTTACATGACAAGGGCTGATGTGAAGGATCTTTCCGATCGGGGCCATGTCATTGGATGCCATACCTGGGACCATCATAAAGTGACCGGTTATAAAGATGGAGATTATTTTCTGCAAATGGCCAAGCCTAAGAAGCAGCTTGAAAAGATCACAGGCAAGCCGGTTACAGCATTTGCTTATCCTTACGGCTTGTGGAACCGCACGGCGGCCGATTCCCTGGAAGCTAACGGTTATCAGACGGCTTTTACATTGTATGCAAAACAGGATGAAGCCGTTCCGATGTATACTATCGAACGCATCAATATCCCGAATTCCATCAAGATCGAGAATTTCCTCAGAAAGATCGAAGAAACCGTTGAAATGCGTTAAGCTGCATCGGCCGATTTTCCCGCGGATCTTTCGATCAGGTCATCATAAAATCGACCTATCTGATGCAGCTCGTAGCGTTTTTCGGATTTAGGGTCTTCGATGCAGTTCAAAAGAAGCTTTTCGAAATTCAGTTTCAACAACTCGTCATCCGATTTGTCTTCAATATTAATGACGATTTCCATTATCGACTTTCCTATGTAATTTCGATTTTCAATGATATCCGACTGCAGGAGCCGTACGATTAAAAGTGAAATTGTATTGGTCATGGCTGTTATTTTCAAGCAAGGTAATCACGCACAACCACAAATTAACAGATTGTCGGTTAAGTGTTTAATTATCCGTTGTAGAAATCCGGTCAGTCACGTGGCCGATCAAAGCTGCATTTAAACGTGCGCATAGTTAAGAGCCTGCCGATAAAATGTAGCCTAAATCGCGTTATGGAAATCTTATAAAATCCCCGGCACAATTATATAACAGAGATGCATCATCCTGAGTCTAATTTCGTACGAAGAAACTTATATCACTTTAAACCAATTCAAGATGGACTCCAATTACATAATCAAAAGATTGAAAGGCGCTCGCTACAAGTATGAAACGGTCGAAATTTTGCGCACCAGGATAAACAATCTTGACCCGGACGCAAAACAGCAGATTGTTGCCAATCTGAAAATGGAACTCTACCGGGTTTGTAATGCCGACATTTTTGACCCGCTTGCAGATTTGCTGTATAGAAAAACGCTGGCAGCTTAAGCAAACGAGCCCAATCATTTAAAAATATCCGTAACATCTGCTATTGAAATGTTACGGATTATTTTTTACAGTTGGGAACACACTTTCGAGTTTCTATTCCAAACACTTCATTGGGAATAGCGGTAATCGAGTGAAATCAGATGTTTTAAATCAGTTTACCTTAATTTTAATTGGGTACATCGGCTGTAGCTGAATTACTTTCCATAACCGGTTTCAAATTCTGATTAAAGAAAGTCGTCAGCTTATCAAAAGGGATCTTATCTAATCTGTCATATAGATCCACGTGGTCTGCATTCGGCACGATCACCAATTCTTTCGGATTTGAAGCAATCTTATATACATCTTCAGAATAATACCGGGAGTGGGCATTTTCGCCTGCGATCAGCATAATAGGGCGGGGAGAGATGGTCTCAATGTTTGCGATCATTGGAAAGCTGAAAAATGACATTGGCGTTGTGGCTGTCCACGCCGTTGTAGAGTTGATGGACCTGTGATGGAAACCTCGCGGAGTCCTGTAATAAGCGAAGAAGGAAGCCAAAACAGGATTTGGATCATCCGGCAAGGCCTCGGGAAGTATGCGGTTTCCTTTTACAAGATTGCCTTTTTCATCAAATGGCACTTCGTGCAATCCCAATGCTGTTTCACCATTTTCTGCATCGGCCCAGCGCTGCCGGCTTAAATAATCAATAACTGCTTTGCGCTGTTCAAGTGTATAACTGTCTTTATAACTGCGGCTGATGCTGCGCGACATGTCGTACATTGAAGTGGTGGCAACGGCTTTGATCCGGCTATCGCTCGTGGCAGCAGTAAGTGCCATGCCGGCCAAACCGCAAATTCCGATCACACCGATTCGATTCCGGTCGACAGAAGGCAGCAATCCAATATAATCCACGGCAGCGCTAAAATCTTCTGTAAAGATTTCAGGCGAACCAACATTACGCACCTCTCCGCCGCTTTCACCCGTAAAGGATGGATCGAAAGCCAATGTTACAAATCCTCTTGCAGCCATTTCATTTGCATAGAATCCGGAGGACTGCTCTTTGACTGCTCCGAACGGACCACTTAATATAATGGCCGCAAGTTTTTGGTCGCCAATGTTTTTTGGCGTATAGAGATCACCGGAAACCGTAATTCCATAACGGTTTTTAAAATTGACTTTTTCCCTGTTTACCTTATCACTTAACTCAAAGGTGTATCCTTCCTTTTCTTCTGCGTTATTCATCCTTTTAATTTCTTTATTGGTTTCTGAACAAGCCTGTCCAAATACCAGGATGGACAAAATGACGATTGCTTTTATAATCGTGTTTCGTTTCATAATCTTATTATTCTCAATGTTTCTCTAATTCAATGTGTACGATTACATTTCCCGGCCCCAGTGCAGCGGCCAATCCCAAAGGATCATCGATGTTTCCGAGCGGAGTATAGCTGTATCGTGTTGAAAATGATTTATAAAAAAGCACCAGTGTATTTGTGCCATATAACATCAGGTCGCCCGATTTGATATTGCTTGGATTCGATGCACTGGCAGAAAGATCAGTCGGCAGGTCGAAGTACTTTTCATTGCCATTCAGATCTTTCATATTTATCCTCATCGGCAGCATCGCTTTAAATTCGGTTGCAGCAGCATTATCATATAAGGTTGCGGTGAAGGTCTTTGTGCCTACAGTTATTTTCAATTTCATAACATCCGCATTTAATATTTGATTCGGCTGGGCAAAAAGTGGGACACATATTAAATAGAATACGATGGTAATTACAGGGTTCATCATTCTTGTAGTTAGATGTTTTTAATAGGTCTTGCAGGAATGCCGCCCACGATAGTATTTGGGGGAACATCACTGGAAACAACGGCACCGGCCGCCACGATGGAATTCTCGCCAATAGTTACTCCCTGCAATATGACTGCGTTTGCGCCGATCCAGGCATTTTTTTTAATATGGATTTTGCCAACGGTCAGCGTTTGTCTTTGTTCCGGACTTACAGGATGCCCTTCCGACAATAATTTCACTCCCGGAGCAAGCATTACATCATCTTCGATCTCAATTCCGCCCAGATCCAGAAAGGTGCCGTCGAAATTGATGAAGACATTTTTACCAATTTTTGTGTTTTTACCATAGTTGATGTGAAAAAGCGTAAAGATCATGATGGTCTCGTCAACCTCGGAAGCGGTTATTCTTTCTAAAAGCTTGCGAATTTCGGCGGGATCCGAAACACTATTCAATTCAAGTAAGACATTTTTGGTCTCGAGGCATTCGCCAGGAATTCTTGAATACTGCGGGTCATTAAACGAAACACTTTCTCCGTTCTTTAATCTTTGGAATATGTCGATGCTCATTATCAATGATTTACACTGCAAAGGTATTTGAATTTGATTTTCATTATGTTACACTTTTTACAGCAGTAATTTCAAATATTACGTATTTTAGCCAAAAGTCTTGCCGTGGAACAGCGCCCAATAATCAGGTTGTTGAAAATTACTGAAAGTGAACCGCTGACTACTGATCTTTTTCCAAAATATCATACACATCTCATCTGTCATTCGGGAAAAATCAGTTTTAAATTCAACGGGCAACCGATGGCATGCGCACGAGGTGAATTTTTATTTTGGTTTGCCGACAGCAATGTTTCCAGCTTAACCTTTTCGAAACGGTTAAAAGCGACAGTTCTGCTTGTTGAAAAAAATTTCCTGAACCAAAATATTCCCGACCAGGCATGGAGTATCAGTGCAATCCTGCACTCACGCGTTCATCCTGTAAAACAGGTTGATGAAAGTGACCGCGTGATTATCATAAAAAACTTTCGGTTGATTCATGACCTTTTCCTGCGGCAAGGCCATCGATTTTACGATGAAGTTCTAAGCCTGCAGATGAGAATTTTAATTTTCGAAATGTGGAACATTTTTGCAAATGAATACGAGCGGCGGAAGCACACACTTCAAACAGGTACATTGTACGAGCGATTTATGCTGATGGCACGCGAAAAGTGCGTGACTGAACGTGAAGTTCAATTTTATAGCGATAAGCTGAACATCACGGCAAAATACCTTAATCACATTTCGAAAGTAAATTCGGGTGTAACCGCGTCCGAATGGATACAGCGTTTTTCCAAAGAGCACATAGTTCTGCTATTGCAAAATCGAAATCTCAATATTTCCGAGATTGCAGACGAAATGAATTTCAGCAGCCGATCGTTTTTTACGAGATATGTAAAAAAGCTGTTGGGTGTGACCCCGAAAGAATATCGGGAAAGGTTAGAATAGGAAATATTATCAAACCAATGGCTTCCGACGACGACGATCATGCGAGTTGTTTGATTTCCAGACTATTATAGAATTTCGCATCGGATTAATCTTTATATAATCTTTATGCGTACTCCGGGAACTTATATATTAAACTTATATCATTCGCTTTAACTTTGTTCCAAATAAATGTTTCTTGAAACATATTGCAATAAGTGGGAAGCAAAAAGACGAATACCTAATCGCCTTTCTATCTATAGCTGCAGTATCGGTCCTTTGTATAATAATCAGAAATTATTTTGATTACAAAGTTACGGGGTATCTGCTGTTGGTGACGGTTTCTATTTTAGCAACCTTCCTGCGTATCGCACCCGTATTGTTTGCTGCTGTAATCTCTGCTTTGATCTTTAATTTCTTTTTTATCCCGCCTTTCTATACATTCCATATCAGCACGGCGGAAGAC
>CBDUBP010000125.1:0-7362 GCA_965365415.1 uncultured bacterium
GGGCGTGTGAAGGAAAGCCAGTTTACGGGCCGTGAAAATATCCTTGCGAGTGAAATCCGCTATTTTCTGGACAATCCCGTTTTTGGAATCGGCGTCGCCAAGGGCGCGGAGCTTCGGAAGGATGCGACAGGGCGATCGGTACTTTCCCATAATGAAGTCAGCCGAATGCTGGCCGAACACGGATCCTTTGGCATCATGGCATTGATGATATTATTTCTGACGCCTCTTGTTCTGTATTTTGATAATAAGGAACATATTTTCCTTGTCTGTTTTCTTGCCTACTGGCTTTTGACGATAAATCATGCCGCGATGCGCGTCGCGGCACCGGCCTTTATTTACTCACTTTCAATCCTTCGGGTAGTCTCAAATTATGGAAAGGCTTCGCCTGTTATACATAGGGAATAGGCTTGGAGTGCATGGAAACACGCCAACAGGAATTGAGATTTTAGGACCGCGCCTTGAATCCGAAGGATATGCAGTGGCGTATGCGTCTTCGAAAAGAAACAAGCTGCTGCGTTTTTGCGACATGCTTTTTTCGGTTGTCGCAAATCGCAAAGCCGACTATGTACTGATAGATACTTACAGTACCCAGAATTTTTGGTATGCATTTGCCGTGGCGGCGCTTTGCCGGTTGCTCAACATGAAATACATTCCGATCCTTCATGGCGGAAACCTGCCGCGCCGCCTAAAGTCGAATACAAAGCTTTCATCATTTATTTTCAAACATTCGCTTATCAACGTTGCGCCGTCGAATTATTTAAAAACCGTCTTTGAAAACAACGGATTTAATGTCGTACACATCCCGAATCCGGTGGATATTGACAGTTTTACTTTTAAATCCCGGCAAGCGGCAAGCCCGAAATTCTTATGGGTTCGCGGATTCTCCAGAATGTCAAATCCGAGAATGGCTCTTGATGCTTTCGAAATGATTTCCCATCAATATCCGAATGCCGAATTATGCATGGTCGGGCCCGATAAAGAGGGAATGATGCCCGAATTACAGCAAGTTGCGCTATCGAGATCGTTAAAGGTTGAATTCCCCGGCAAACTTTCGAGAGAGCAGTGGGCCTCGAGGTCAACCGCATTTGACATATTCCTCAATACTTCGCATGTTGACAATGCACCGTTCAGCCTTGTCGAGGCCGCGGCGCTTGGAATGTTTATCATCACCACAAACGTTGGAGGAATCCCGCATCTGTTGACGCATCGGCGGGAAGCCCTTTTTGTGTCTGACAACGATCCGCAGGCAATGGCCAAAGCTGCAGTCGATATTATGCAGGACGATGCGTTACGTGCTGAATTACAGTATCATATGAGGTCATTTGTAAAGCAATTCGACTGGAATGTGATTCGAAACCAGTGGTTTGAAATTTTTAAATAAGATTTTAACAATCTTTTTTATTGATTAACTTGCGGCCTAAATTCACCGGGGCTGAATGATTAATCAGAAGAAAATACATTTTGAAGTATCCGAACGGAAGATCCTGCTTCGTATTTTCGATATTCTCTCGGTGCTGCTGTCGCTTTTTTTGATCAGCAAACTCTTTAATTTCGACTATTTTAATTTCTCGGCCGACAATTTTTACTGGACGATCGTCCTCGCATTATATATTTCGGTGTTTGGGAGTGTTTTTGAAATGTACAACCTACAGGTTGCGAGCAATCAATTTCAGGTAATCCGAAGCATCATTTTGACGACCTCATCAACGGTGCTTATCTATCTCCTGACACCGATTTACACACCTGTGCTTCCGAGCAACCGTCTTCAGATCTTGTTCTTTTATCTCGCGATTTTAGGTGCGCTGTTCATTTGGCGCATGATATATCTGCGGTTTCTGGCGTCCAACAGGTTCATCAAAAAGGTGATCATGATCTGCGACAGCGAGCAGGCTCAGGAACTGATCTCGGATCTTGAAAATGTCGATCCGCATTACAAGGTCATGGGTTACGTCAATTCGGATAGCAGCCGGGAAGTCGGCCGCCATTATGTCCCGAACATCAACATTGATTCGCTCGAAGAGTTTGTCCGCAATCAATCGGTTTCCGAAGTTGTCATCGCGTCTCAAAAGACCGATGGGATTACCGTTGGTTTGTACAATCAGCTGATCCACCTGCTGGAAAGCGGATACGTCATCCGGGAATATACGCAAGTGTATGAGACTATAACCCAGCGGATTCCGGTGCAATATGTAGCACGCGACTTTTACCGGTATTTTCCTTTCAGCCGAAGTAACCAAAATCATTTGTACCTGCTTTTTGCGCGGATCTTTGAGATCATTATTTCCCTTCTTGGACTCGCTATCGGAGTGATCTTCCTTCCGCTGATCGTCATCGGGAATGCGTTGGCCAATCGTGGCAATTTGTTTTATACGCAGAAGCGTGTTGGAAAGAACGGGCGGGTTTTCGAGATACTTAAGTTCCGTACGATGATCAAAAATGCAGAAAAGGACGGCGCGGTGTTTACGACTTCAAAAGACAAGAGGATAACGAGTTTCGGCAAATTCCTTCGGAAGACGAGGATTGATGAATTTCCACAGTTCTTCAATATCCTAAAAGGCGACATGGCCGTAATCGGTCCGCGTCCGGAACGTCCCGTGTTTGTCAACAAGATTGCCGAGGTGATGCCATTCTATGAAACGCGGCACGTGATCAAACCCGGGCTGACGGGCTGGGCTCAGGTCAATTACACTTATGGCGAGACGATCGATGACAGCCTGATCAAACTGCAATACGACCTTTACTACATCAAGCACCGAAGCATTTTCCTTGACGTCAATATTCTGATCAAGACGTTCAGCACGATACTATTTTACCGCGGACAGTAATCGTCGGTTCTTTACAATCAATTTGATAAGCAGCGCGGCGTTTGCAAGTACGATCGGGAAAACGATCAGCGCGTGCGGTTTTTCAAAAATGATGATCAGATATACGGCAATGCATGCAAGACAGACCGAACTTAAGATCAGAGTTGCTTTTGCATAACGATTTATCAGCCATGCCAAAATCAGCAATAGCGGGTTGAATAACAGTATGTTGTAATTGCTGCGAAGTTCTTCATGCAACGAATAGAATGTCGCCCACGTCGAAAACAATCCGAGAAGGCCGATAATGGTAAACCAGGTGGGAATCACGAACCTGCGATTATTGAACACGAGCACAAGTGTGATCAACAGGAGATAGGTGTATACGTTGTTCCACCATGATTTTGGTGCTTGAACCGGATCGTTCCTAAGTATTGTTTTTGCATTTGAAGCTATCGGGTTTCCATCAATCTTCGTAACGGCGAGGCTGTGCATGAATTCAGACGGAAGGAAGAGCGTCGTGGCCTTTTCGTCAGTTTTTGTTCCGAATAGGATGCTCGTGCCCCATTGCTCGTAAAAATGGTTGTCAAAATAAGGATAGATGACTTCGCGATAGGATCGCCCATCGACATTTCGCTTAACAATCACATCTTTGCCAAGAACATCATTTACTGCCGCGACAGCCATGTTTGTGCAATTTCGGTCAATGAATTTATAAGTGTAAAAACGCTCGTCTGATTGAAGGACTTCTGATAAAGTATTGAATAGCTGTTGTTTCTGACTCACTGTGAGGTTCAGCATTTGTTCGTGGACATTGCGCTTTTCCATCACATATGTAAAGATGAAATCCTGATAGGATTCAGCCGTCACGAAATACTGAAGGTCGCCACGCGAAAATCGAAGGGAGAAGTTTGGTGTTGAAAAATCGAACGCGCCATAGTTGAAAACCACATCGAGCATTGTCGCGGGATCTTTTACACGGATCGCAGTATGGCCAAATAGCGAATAAATCTCGTGGCCGGGATCACAGGTCAGGATGCTGACAGATGCATCTTTCGAAAGGTCGTACTGGCTGTATGATGTGCAATATAAACAGATGAAAAAAACTAAGATCCTGAATCGATTCATCTGTTATCGGATTTTACCTGAAAATGCTAAGGTCGACTTTGAGTGAAAATATGTTTGAATACAAGGCTGCACTTTGATCGCCGAGGTCGGTCAGTGCATAGTCGATCTGTATTCCGCGATACTTGAATCCGAGTCCGATATTAGGCTGGAAACCAACCTTTTCCGAGTTGTCTATCTGGCGGATGTTCTGAAAATTTCCGACACCTGCGCGGACAAAAACGAGGTCGGTATAACCGAATTCAAATCCGAGTGCAGGATCAATGCTTACAAAGCTCGTCGATATGATATCATTGGTTTCCGCAAACTGCATGTTGAGGTTCGCCGCGGCGAGGATCGTATAATCGTATCTGATCGTAAATTGTTTTGCAACACCCAATTGTGCTTTGGGTAATGTGATCTCGGAACTTTCAGGCAGTTCCTGATTCTGACCTTCGACGGCACCCTGGATCTGTTCGAATGCTTCCTCGTCGATATTCCAGATGTTGTACGTGGTGGTAATGTCTCGAACCATGAGTCCGAAGTGCCAGTCATTGCGCGTGAATTGCACCCCTGCGTCGATCCCGAACCCCCATGAATTTGCGAAATCGCCTATGATGCGGCGGATGACTTTAGCATTCACGCCGTATTGCAGGCCTTCGACTTTAAGTTTGCGGGCGTACGAGAATGTGAGTCCGTAGTCGGCCGTAGAAAACAGGCTGATGCGATTATAGTCGATATTTCCCTGATCGTCGATGAGCTGCGTCGTATTAAGGATGTCATCCACACCAAACCGGATCAATGAAACACCCCAGGCGCTGCGGTCGTCTATCGGCATTCCGAAAGCCGCATAGTCATATTGGGCGATGTTGGCGAAATAGCTCGCGTGCATCAGTGAGGCCTGCATGTCTTCGAGCTGGAGCAGCCCGGCGGGATTCCAATATCCTGAATTGACGTCGCCTGTACTTGCTGTTACGGCATTGGACATTCCAAGCGCAGCCGCATCGACACCGATATTCATGAATTCATTGGAATATTTCCTTACAGCCTGGCCATAGGAAGTAATGCAAAGGACTAAAAGAAAGGTAGTAAAAGTCTTTTTCAAAGCCTGGTTTTTACTAAACCGAATTTTTCCCAAAAGTATGATTTTTATTCAGCATAATTACGCTGATTTTCAGTAATGGCCGAATCCGTGAGAATATCAGGTAAAAACGAATATGACATTAAGTTATTGTTCTAAATTTGTTATCGCCGTGAAAGTACATCGGCTTATCTAAAATCTTAGCACTTGACACGACACATTCCGAACTTCATCACACTTTTGAATCTTGCCAGCGGCTGTATCGCTTTGGTTTATGCATCACAGGAAAATTTTGAGTTGGCTTTTTATTTCGTCTGCCTCGGGATCTTTTTTGACTTTTTCGACGGTTTTTTTGCGCGGATGCTCAATGCTTCGGGACCGCTTGGCCTACAGTTGGACTCGCTGGCCGATATGGTTACCAGCGGTGTCGTTCCCGGATTTGTGATGTATTCGATGCTTCGTGGCGCAGAAGACATGCGCGATTTTCCGATGTTCGTCCCATATCTTGGATTCATCATTACGCTGGGATCATGTTACAGGCTTGCGAAATTCAATATTGATACGCGGCAGACGGATTCATTCATCGGGCTGCCTACTCCGGCAAACGCTCTTTTTATTTTGAGCCTGCCACTGGTGATGGAATACAGCGATTCTCTTGTTGTGCTGGAAATCCTGATCAATCCATGGGTATTGCTCGCTGTGACCGCCTTGAGCGCTTATATGATGAACGCCGAGATCCCGCTGTTTTCTTTAAAGGTCAAAAAATTCAGTTGGAATGATAACAAACTGCCAATCGTGTTTTTGCTTTTCTCATTGGTACTGATCATCACTTTGCATTATGCTGCAATCCCACTGATCATCATTTCGTACGTGCTTTTTTCGGTAGTGAACAATCGTTTTTTGCGGAACTGATGACGAAGGCGCGTTCCCGAAAATCTTTGAAAAGCGCCTTGCGCGGACCATCGAAACGCACACAGGTCATTCTGGCGGCGCTTCTTCTTGTGGCATTCGTCGGAGTAGGTTACCATTATCGGAACGCGCTTGCTTACTATCTGAGCTTTAAATCAGAAATTTCCGAAGAAGAAAAGCTGCATGCCATCAGGAATTTCCAGGTATTGTCGGACCATGAAGGGATGTCGTTCGGATTTGATGTTTCTGAATACCAAGGGGAAATCGACTGGCAGCAGACTGACAGCATCGAAAAAACATTTCCTGTAGACTTTGTTTTTATCCGTGCGACTGCGGGCAAGGACAAAGTTGATTCAAAATTTGCCGAAAACTGGGAGCGTGCCAAAAAGCAGGGATTGATCCGTGGGGCTTACCACTATTATCGCCCCGATGAAAATTCATTGGAGCAGGCGGAACTTTTTATAAAGAACGTCCGGCTTGCAAAAGGCGATCTGCCACCGGTGCTCGACATTGAGAAAATCCCCGAAGAGCAATCAATCGACAGCCTGAAGATCGGACTGAAACGATGGTTGGACAAGGTTGAAAAGCATTATAAGGTGCGGCCGATTATTTATTCCGGAGAACGTTATTATTCGGATTTCCTGCAGGATGAATTTGGCGAGGACTACGATTTTTGGATCGCCAATTATAACTTTTTTGTTGAGGACATCAATAACGACTGGACTTTCTGGCAGTTTACCGAAAAAGGCAGGGTTCCGGGAATCGAAGGAAATGCCGATATCAATATTTTTAGCGGTAGTTTGAGGGATTTGAGGAAAATGACGGTGAGGTAGCTTCGAGTGTTTTGCGGAGCAAAATGTATCGAGAAGCGAATGTGTCTAATCAAAGTGTTTCCTTGCTAACGAAGGCAGCTTTTCAAATTCTTCATTCATCAAAGCTTCTTTCTTCGCTTGGGACCATTTTTTGATTTGATTTGCTCTTGCAAATGCTTTTTTGCCACAAACAAATCCGCAGACATATACAAGCGTTAAGGGCCGCCGTTTATAGGTGTAGCAATTTTTAATGTCACCTGCATGATGCTGCTGCAATCGTATTGCGATATCATTTGTAATACCGGTGAAGTAAGTGCCATCGCGGCATTTAAGGATGTAGACGAAACTTTTTTGCATAGGGCAATATGCAGTAGAACATCCGATTTTCGATGAGGTTTTTCCGTAAAGTTCGAGTAGCGAAGCATCGAGAAACCGCTTCTCGATACAACCGCAATTTTCTCCGAAAATTCCAATCACTCGAAGCTCCTAAAACTCCAGCTTCTTCTTCCTCAATTCAAAATTCTGTCCCAAGTAAACCCTCCTGACCATTTCATCCTGAACCAATTCCTCGGGCACACCGGCTTTTAGAATTCCACCCTCGAACATCAGATACGTTTTATCGGTGATTGCCAACGTCTCCTGAACGTTGTGATCG
>CBDUBP010000126.1:0-7347 GCA_965365415.1 uncultured bacterium
AAATATAATCATGAAAATCATTACCAAAAATCTTGCGTTCCTGCTGATCGGCTTCGCTGCGTTTGTCAGCTCTTGCTCAAAAGACGACACGAACGCCGAATATGCATGCGCAACATGTGCCGACGCGCCACAGGCAAAAGCTCAATTCGACGCAAGCAACCGCGGGCTATACAAAGGGGTTGTCGTCGGATCCACGGGAACGATTACCATCGATATTCAAAACGGCAGCAACGCCATCACGGCGACCATGGTTCTTGATGGCGAGACAATCCTGCTGACATCTTCAGCTACGGTCACTGATGGCGAAATTTTCCTCGCGCCGTTTACCGGCATCATGGATGGAAATCCAATTTCGATCACATTCCTCGTCGCGCCAAACGGAAGTACGCCCACAGTAGTTTCTTCAGACATTCCGGGCCATCCGAATGCAGAATTTGAAATCTTTAAAGAAACGTCCACTTCTCTCGTAGAAGCTTTCGAGGGAAATTACACATCAACCAGCGGCGAAACAGGCATCTTCAATATCGTGCTTTCTTCGGGCCTTGAAATATTTGGCGGTGTCGGAAAAAGCGATCAGACCGGCGAGATCGAGAATTTTAGCGGTCAGTACATCAGCAACGCACTCATTCTTCCCAATGGTGAAACGGCCGCTTCAGTTTCGGGCGATGAGCTCGATGGCGAATTCACCAATGAAGGTGAAACGATAACCGTTACCGGTTTACGGACATTATAAAAATCAAAAGCAATATATGTAGCCTGATCATTGATCGGGCTTTTTTTTTGGCGAATGGCCGGGCTCTCCGCTATAGTCCGCGCCCAGTCCCGCACCGCGGAATCGGGCTGTGGGCTGCCGCTCCGATCCCTATCGCAATGCTGCTAAGTACCAGCTTTTTACGTCAAAACGGTTATCCGATAACGTGAAAAACGCCATTCATCTGAAAATCTGTCATTTTGTCGGAAAAGTTATATCGCAAATTGTCATTTGATATAACTTCAATCTCCCGCACCATCAAACTGCGGCATCAAAACAATCAAATACTAATTAAATTACCATTGGCGTATGAGAAAAATTACTCTTTTGGCAGCCCTGATGTTCGGGGCAGCCGCACATGCGCAGATCACTTACGAATCAAGTGATTTCGCAGTGGCCGACGAAGAATTCACGATGACGAAAGCCTCGGGTTTCATCGGGATGAATTTTGCAGCAACCGGCCCGAATCACAACTGGAATTATAGCGGCCTCGATGCTGATTCACAAAGCATTTTCAGTTGGCAGGATCCAAACGACGCAGGCTACAAATTTTCATGGTGCCTGACGAATTTCTACATCTTTAATTGCAATTCGCAGTTCAATAACAATTTTACATTGTCGAAAGCTGTAATGGATGACATCGAGTTCATGGATTACGCACTTACGAATGTCGTCGAGCATTCCCGCGTTAATTCGAACGAATTCGCACACCGGATGCGCGGAATGACCGCAACGATCCAGGGCATTTCAGTACCGGCTACGATCGAGTATGATGATCCGGATGAGGTTTATCATTTTCCAATGGTTTACAACGACAGTTATGTGACGACCGGGAATTTCAGCCTCGACCTCACGAATCTTGGCGTTCCATTTTCGTATGCACTCGAAACTGAACGCACCAACACCGTCGAAGGTTGGGGGTCACTGACAACTCCATACGGGACTTTCCCGAATGTGCTTAAGATCAAATCGGTGCTCAACAAAACCGAAACTTTGGCCTATGAAGGATTTGACCTGCCTATCGAGACCACTACCATTTCATACCAATGGTTTGATAAGGAATATGGAGTTCCGGTACTTCAGGCGGATGGATTCCTGGTATTTGGATTTTTTGTTCCGCTGACCGTTACGTATCTCGACGGACCACAATGCCTCGAGCCGGCAGCCGACTTCATCACGACAATAAGTGACTACAATCCAGAGCAGCAAAGCGGAATGGTTGCATTTACCAATACCAGTGAAAACTATGATTCGGCGCATTGGGATTTTGGCGACGGTAACAGTGCCACAGGATTCAATCTTTCGCATGCATACGATTGTCCGGGAACTTATACCGTTACCCTGACGATCGGGAACAGCATCTGCCAGCCCGACGCGATGATCTCAAAATCGGTCGACGTCACCATCGGCGATCCGCAAAATGCATTGACGAACGGTGTCACGGTCGGTGAATCTGAATTAGTGGCCGACCGCATCGTTGAAGGAACAACTTATCAATGGGTCGATTGCGATAATGGAAATGCAATTATAGACGGTGCCACCAGCCAGACTTTCGTCCCGACCGCAAGCGGAAATTACGCCTGCATGCTGTCCACGAACGGTTGCGAAGGCATGTCGGAATGCAAATCATTTACACTTCTTGGAAATTCTGTGAATGACCTTGATTTTGTTCGCATCTATCCAAACCCTACCACAGGACAATTGTATCTGACGGGCAACCCGCTGACCAACATGAAGGTTTCAGTTTATAATTCGCTGGGAATGCTTGTATCAGACAGACTTGATATCTCGGCGCAGGCATCAGGAGTGTATTTCGTAAAAGTCACCGCGAACGAAGGAAGCTTCGTAAGAAAAGTGGTGAAGCAATAAACACAATCATTGCTTTGGAAGGCCTTTCGAAAGAGAGGCCTTTTCTTTTTACAATTGGTTAAGTCTGACGTATCCGATGTGAAGTTCGTCTTCCGGGATATTTTCCTCCGGCGATATGACGATCGAATATTGGCTTCGGAGGTCTGCCGCCAATATATCGCTGACATTATGGATGTCGTCAACGTCAATCCCGAATTTATCGTCGATATGGGATGCGCCTTTCCCGGGAAGATTATAATGCTTAAAAAAAGCAGTCTTCTTTGATTCTTTGACCGCGTCCGAAATCGAATCCGCGACAGAAAGGAGCTTGTAATGATATTCCTCGAAGTCGTTCTCTTTATAGCCTCCGAGATTGACGAAATAAAGTTTTTTCCCGGAATCTGCCTTTGCTTCCGGGACGATGGAAATTAAATGCCCGTCAACCGATTTGACCTCGCGCCATGAATCGATATGCAGATTGCCATTCGCTTCAGGCCAAAAAGCATTCATTTGCGGGATCAGTCCTTTTAGTGAATCTGCGATTCCGAAGAAAATATCGTGCTGCTCGATGTTTCGTCCATCGGGCGTGCAGCCGAGCAAAACCATGAATAACTTGTTTCCCATTTTCTAAAATTAAGTCTAAATTTAATGCGACGGCAAAATGCCACAATCTTTGGTTTAGTTTTTGCCGTGCGCGCGCGTTTTCTAATCTAAATTCTTAATCTCATGAAAAAATTATTTTTACTTTTATTCGCATCCTTCGCCACGCTTACTTCGTGTGAAGGTCCGGAAGGTCCTCCCGGGCCACCGGGATCAACCGGTTATAGCGCAGAAGCCGAAGTTTTTGAAGTCAACACGACCTTCACCGCTGCCAACAATTTTTCACAAACTTATGTCCTCAATCCATTCATCCTTCAAAGCGATAATATTCTTGTTTACGAATTGTACGCCGTCGAGCAGGGAATTGACGCATGGGCTTTGCTTCCACAGGTTTACTACTTTTCAGGCCTTGGAAGCGCTCAGTACAACTACAATTTTTCATACGATCAGTTTACGCTGCTCGTTGATGCGGATTTCGACAGGAATCAGTTGCCTGCAAATTTCCTTCAGAATAAAGTTTTTAGGATCGTTATAATTCCGGGTCAGTTTTCAGCCCGCTGGAGCGTCGACATCAGCGATTACAACGCAGTCGTACGTGCACTCAATCTGGAGGGCAAGCCGATCAAACAGTTGAATTAAAATCATGGGGCTTTGGCCCCTTTTTTTTTGCTTCGCGTTTATCGACCTGAAGCGAAACGATAATTCCAGCTATCAGCGAAAGGGCAATAAATCCAAGCGATACCCATTCAGGAAATTTAACCCACTCGTGAATCAGCATCTTAATTCCTACGAACGAAAGAATTGCAACAAGGCTGTATTCGAGATAACTGAACTTGCTTAGCATATTTGCAAGGAAGAAGTACATCGACCGCAGACCGAGGATCGCGAAAATATTCGAACTGAAAACAAGGAACGGATCTGATGTAATAGCCAGGATTGCCGGCACGCTGTCGATTGCAAATATCACGTCCATGACTTCAATGACTACAAGCGCAACAAACAGTGGTGTCGCGAAAAGCCTCCCGTCGATCCTTGAAAAGAAATGCTCGCCATCAATATGATGATTGATCGGGATCATCTTACCGAGCAATTTGTAAACCATCGAATTCTTTGGCTTAAAATCTTCCTGCTCGTTTGAAAAAAGCATCTTCATAGCCGTAAAAATCAGAAAGATTCCGAAAATATACGTCATCCAGGTAAACTTGTTGATCAGCATTACGCCAAAGAAAATCATCAGTCCCCGAAATACAATTGCGCCAATGATGCCCCAAAATAAAACCCGGTGCTGATATTTCTGCGGAATCTTGAATGCTTTAAAAATTACCGCGATGACAAATATGTTGTCAATACTTAGGGAGAGTTCGATCAGGTAGCCGGTAATATATTTTACCGTAGCGCCGGAAGGAGAAAGATGGTCCGGATTGCCGATATATCCTGTCTGGTAAAGCCAAAAAATGACAGCCGAAAATGCAAATGACAGACTGACCCATAAAGCCGTCCATTTTCCGGCTTCCTTACTGCTGATCACATGTGGATTTTTATTGAAGACACCCAAGTCGAGGGCAAGAAAAATTGAAATCGCAACAAGGAATAATATCCAGACTGTCATAAAAAATGTTTGAACAAATATAAATCATTTGAAATCCTTCAAAAAGCCAATTCATTCTAAAAAATATTTCTGCATTTCAACCCAAAAAAATTAATTTTAATCGATTACCCCAAAAAAAATAGGGGTAAATGAATGATAAATCAAATTACTTTTTACTTTTGCCCTAAATAAATAGGGGTATCAATCAAAAATCATTATTTATGTCAACACTACGGTTCGAAGCACTAAAAGTCGCGAGTTCGCGCAACCCCGCCAAATTTGAGGAGTGTGGCCGCAAGTCCGCCATCTTCGGAGAGAATGTATTCAACGAAAACGCGATGAAGCATTTCCTTACGGCTGATGCTTTCAAAGGAGTTCGTGATGCAGTCCAGCATGGGATCAAGATCGACCGGAAACTCGCCGATTACATCGCACTCCGAATGAAAGAATGGGCGCTTTCCAAAGGCGTGACACATTATACGCACTGGTTCCAGCCCCTGACAGGAACTACCGCGGAAAAACACGATGCATTTTTCGAAACTGACTTCGATGGCGGTTCGATGGAGAAATTTGGCGGCGGTCAACTGGTGCAGCAGGAACCGGATGCTTCGAGCTTTCCTAATGGCGGGATCCGCAACTCATTTGAAGCGCGCGGATATACGGCCTGGGATCCGACGTCACCGGCATTCATCTACGGAACGACACTTTGTATTCCTACAGTTTTCATATCATATACAGGTGAAGCGCTCGATTATAAAACGCCATTGCTTCGCGCACTTCATGCCATCGATGAGGCCGCTACGGATGTCGCGCGATATTTTGATAAGAATGTAAAGAAGGTCACTGCGACTTTAGGCTGGGAACAGGAATATTTCCTGATCGATAAAGCGCTTGCAGATTCCCGCCCCGATATTCAGATGACCGGCCGTACGCTGCTTGGCCATACATCCGCGAAAGGACAGCAATTGGACGATCATTATTTCGGATCGATCCCCAGCCGTGTACTTCAGTATATGCGTGAACTTGAAGAGGAATGCATGTATTTGGGAATACCGGTGAAAACCCGTCATAATGAAGTGGCACCGAATCAGTTTGAGCTCGCACCGATCTTTGAAGAAACAAATCTTGCCGTCGATCATAATTCACTTTTGATGGACGTCATGCAAAAGGTCGGCGAGCGTCACGATTTCAAGGTGCTTTTTCATGAAAAACCTTTTAAAGGTGTCAACGGATCAGGGAAACACAACAACTGGTCGATGGCGACCGATACAGGTGTGAATTTGCTCAGCCCCGGAAAAACGCCAATGAGCAATCTTCAGTTCCTGACATTTTTTGTCAACTCGATCCGCGCGGTTTATCGCTATGAATCATTGATGCGCGCATCGATCGCAACGGCAAGCAACGATCACCGTCTTGGGGCAAACGAGGCACCACCGGCAATTATATCCGTATTTATCGGTCAGCAATTATCAAAAGTCCTCGCAGAACTCGAAGGAGTATCATCAGGAAAATTATCGCCGGAAGAAAAAACCGATCTTAAACTCAACGTTGTTGGCAAAATTCCAGACGTCCTTCTCGACAATACCGACAGGAACCGTACATCGCCATTCGCATTCACAGGTAATAAATTTGAATTCCGCGCTGTCGGATCGTCTGCGAATTGCGCCAATGCAATGACAACGCTGAATGCCATTGTCGCAAAACAGCTTCGCGATTTCAAAGCAGAGGTCGATTCACTGATCGATGGAGGCATGAAGAAAGACGATGCGATTTTCAACGTGCTCCGCGAATACATCAAACAATCTCGCAACATCCTTTTTGAGGGTGACGGATACAGTGAGGATTGGGAAAAAGAAGCAGCGAAACGCGGATTGAGCAATTATAAAACTACGCCGGCTGCGCTAAAAGCGAAGATTTCAAAAGAATCATTCGAGTTGTTCAGTGAACTCAACATTATGAACCACGTTGAGGTTGAAGCCCGCTACGAGATCGAGCTTGAAGAATACACCAAAAAAATCCAGATCGAAGGCCGTGTATTGGGAGATATTGCCCGCAACCACGTCATTCCGACCGCGATCAAATATCAGAATACTTTGATCGAGAACGTCCGCGGACTCAAGGAGATCTTCGGAAAGGAATTCGAACAGATAGGGAAGGAGCAGCTTGTCCTGATCCGCGAAATATCAGCGCATATCGAAGGTATCAATACTAAAGTCGAGGAGATGACCGAAGCCCGCAAAAAAGCCAACGCTCTGAAGAATGCCGAAGAGATGGCGACGGCTTACTGTGATCTTGTAAAACCTTACTTTGATGTCATCCGTTCACACTGCGACAAACTCGAACTTCTGATCGACGACGAAACGTGGACTCTGACGAAATACCGTGAGCTGCTGTTCACCAAATAATCGAATTTGTATTAAAGAAAAAAACCTGCAGAAAAGCAGGTTTTTTTATGATTGAACTGTCGATTACAATTGCGTAATCGTATAGTTGCCCGATCCGTTGAAGTTGATGATCAGATCAATTTTATAATTTTTAGGGGTCATGTTTGCTCCCGGGA
>CBDUBP010000127.1:0-7319 GCA_965365415.1 uncultured bacterium
CTGGCTGTAGGAAATCCCGCCAATAAAAAATAAAAGGATATAGAGGAACTGTTTCATCGGATTACAGTTTGATGCTTCTCAACCGAAGCGAATTGACAATGACAGAA
This sequence comes from uncultured bacterium, assembly GCA_965365415.1. Classification (GTDB taxonomy): domain Bacteria; phylum Bacteroidota; class Bacteroidia; order Flavobacteriales; family Flavobacteriaceae; genus Flavobacterium. The sequence continues at coordinate 108 of CBDUBP010000127.1, forward strand.
ACCGAACTGATGCTCATCGCCGCTCCTGCGATCATGGGCGAAAGCAAGGTTCCGGTATAAGGATATAACGCTCCTGCGGCGATCGGTATTCCAAGCACGTTGTAAAAGAAAGCAAAGAACAGGTTTTGCTTAATGTTCCTCAGGACTTTACGACCCAGTTCAAAAGCTTTGGCAATGCCCGACAAATCGCCACGCACCAAGGTAACTTCCGCACTTTCGATCGCGACATCCGTCCCTGTGCCCATGGCAATACCGACGTTAGCCTGTGCAAGGGCCGGGGCATCGTTTATCCCATCACCCGCCATTGCGACCGATTTACCCGACTTCTGCAACGATTCAATGTACCGCAGTTTATCTTCGGGCAGCATTTCAGCCTCAAAACCGGAAAGGTTTAGCTCCTGCGCGACGGTTTTTGCCGTATGCGGATTGTCGCCGGTCAGCATAATCACGTCAATATGATCATCGAGAAGCCGGCGTATCGCCTGCTTGCTTTCAGTTTTTATCTTATCGGATATGGTGATAAAGCCGCCGGCAACTTTATCGACTGCAATGAATGACACAGTCTTGCCTTCTGACTGCCGTTTTGCGGCTTTGTTTAGTAAACCGTCCGGAAGAATGACATTTTCGTCGGACATCAGTCTGGCGTTACCCAACAAGATTTGTGTGCCTCTCACAATTCCCCTAACGCCTTTCCCCGTAACTGTACTAAAATTTTTGACGTCGGTTGTCCGGATCTGCTTTTCCTCCGCATAACACGTCACGGCTTTTGCCAACGGATGTTCGCTTGCCGAATTTAATGATGCTATCTGCATCAGCAACTCCAGCCGGTCATGATTTCCGGTTGTTTCAATCTCCTCCAGAGAGGGTTTGCCTTCGGTAAGTGTCCCTGTTTTGTCGACAATCAGGGTGTCTACTTTCCTCAGATGTTCAAGAGCTTCGGCATTTTTAATCAGAACTCCGGCCTGCGCGCCGCGTCCGACCCCGACCATGATCGACATGGGTGTGGCGAGTCCAAGCGCACACGGACAGGCAATAATCAGAACCGAAATAGCGTTTGTAAAGGCGTAAACGTATCGATGCTCATCACCGAAAATGAGCCATCCGAAAAATGTGAGTATGGCAATACCGATGACGACGGGAACGAAAATACCGGCAACCTTATCGACAAGCTTTTGTATAGGTGCCCGGGAACGGCTGGCATCGTTGACCATTTGTATGATGTGCGAGAGCAATGTGTCAGAACCAACTTTTTCAGCCCTCATTAAAAAAGAGGTTGTGCTGTTGATGGTGCCCGAGGTTACTTTATCGTTGGCACCCTTATCGGACGGTATTGGTTCACCGGTAATCATCGATTCGTCGATGCTCGCGTGTCCTTCGGTTATGACGCCGTCAACGGGAATCTTCTCGCCCGGCTTTACGCGGAGCAAGTCGCCCAAGTGAATGTTTTCTACCGGGACATTGTGTTCTTTTCCGTCGATAATCTTGGTGGCTGTGGCAGGAACAAGATTAAGCAATGCCTTGATGGCGCTGTTTGTACGGCTGTGCGCGCGTGCTTCGAGAAGTTGGCCGAGCAGTACTAAGGTCAGGATGACAGCGACGGCTTCGAAATAAACATATGCTGCACCATTATGCTGAAAATCGTGAGGAAATACACCAGGGAATAATAATGCAACCACGCTGTAAAACAATGCCACCCCGGTTCCGAGACCGATCAGGGTAAACATATTCAGATTCCGGCTCTTCACCGAAAACCACGCCCGTTCAAAGAACATCCACGTTACATAAACCACGGGAATGGACAGGAACAGTTGAATCCAGTTCCAGGTTTTCTGGCTTAATATGCCCGTCAAAATCCCTTCTGAAAACATTTCAGCCATCGCGATGATAACTATCGGCACCGTAAAGGCCGATGCAACATAAAATTTCCGAAGCAGGCGTTTGTAATTTTCATCTTCTTCCTTTCCGGCATCAGCTACAGGCACAAGATCCATCCCGCATATCGGACAGGAACCCGGCGAGTCACTTTCCACTTCGGGGTGCATCGGGCAGGTGTATTTTGATGCGGCTTTTAATTGCGGAACTTTTTCGAGATTCATGCCGCAAACCGGACAGCTTCCCGGCTTATCATACAGTTTGTCGCCTTCGCAGTGCATCGGGCAATAATATGTAGCTCCCTTTGAATGGCCGGGCTGACGATTTTGATGATGGCCGTGTCCTGCGTGGTGATCCGCATTTTCCGGCCTGCTTCCGGGAACAAAGATCTGATACCTGCTTGTAGTGCCTCCCAACGCATTTTGCATTTCGTCGGCTGAGATATGCTTTTGCATCGTTATGACTGCCGAAGAAGTATCCTTTGAAACTTCAGCCGAAAGTATGTTGGGCATGGCTTCCAAAATGCTTTTTACCTTGCCCTCGCATCCTGAGCAGGTCATCCCCGTAACTCGATAGGTATGTGTCATTGCTTTAAAATGTTGAATGTGACACAAAGTTCCATAACATTTTCCGCAAACGGTTATACAATTCCGGAAGTAAACTGTAAGATTTATAGATTGTCCAAGGGTTGCCGCATTTGGTGTTTTACTCCCTTGAAAAAACTTGGAGTAAGACCGGTAACCTTTTTGAATTGCTTTGTCAGGTGCGATGCACTGCTGTAATTCAGCATGGCTGCAATTTCATTGAGATTAAGTTCGTCGTATACCAGAAGCTCCTTAACGCGTTCGATTTTTTGAAGGATATAGTATTGCTCGATCGTGGTGCCTTCCTGCTGCGAGAATACATTGCTGATGTAGCTGTAATCCTGTCCGATCGATCCTGCGATATAATCCGACAGATTTGTCCGTAACCCGTTGTTTCTAGAATGAACCAGGTCGACAATAAGATTTTTGACCCGCTCGTTGGTCTTGCTCCTTCGATCGTCGATCAACTCGAAGCCAAATGCTTTCAGTTGTTCATCGACGGCAGCCAGGTCTTCACGCGTAAGATCCTCGCGGATTTCAACTTCGCCAAGCTCTACCGAAACCACGGTAAATCCCGACTTTTCCAGCTCGGATCGCACAACCATTTTACAACGGTTGCAGACCATGTTGCGAATGTGCAGTTTCATAATCAGGACTGACCGGCAGATTATTCAGAAACGGGTTCCGTCAGGTCCATCCCGCATTTTGAGCATTTATCGCCCTTGTTGCCAATCTCGTCGGAATGCATTGAACATGCATATTTTGCGGTGGTCCCAGTAATGGTGGTCCCGGTTGTGTCTGTGGTTTCTTCAGCAACTGTTGCTGCTTCAGATTTGGATTGGGACGCGTCCTGCCTCTTTTCATTGCAGGCAATCATCAACGCGGCCACGATCATTAAAATTATTCTCGCTTTCATTTTAAAGTGTTTTAGTGATGGCAGGCTTACCCGCATTTGCCCGCAAAAAGGAAACAGGAAAACCTCATGCATCTGAACGTTCAGAAACAAAATTAACAATTAATCAGACTCATCATATTAATATGCTGTTAACAGGTACCTGTTCTCCGGTTATAACTGCAAAGTTCTGTGGATCTCATATATGCTCTTCGAGATATGTCCGAGAAATGATGCCCGGCGATATAATAAAAAAGGCCGGCATTTCTGCCGAACCTTTTAACCTATTTACATTAACAGTCCTTCCGGACTTCCTGCTTTATCCATTGGCCGTGTTGCTGATCGGTTTCCGCTTTTGCGCCGACGTAGGATCTTTCTAATGTACGAACGGGCGGAAAGTACATTTCCTGTTACAGCCTCCTCGACCGCACTGACGCCCGTCATCTTCGTGGGACAAGCATTGGATAAAATTACGCAAATACAGATATTTCCCATTATACATACTCGCGCAGAGATTATCGAATTTCTATGTAACGAGAGAACAGCTACCACAAGTCCAGACTTTCACACTTCTTTAAAACTATCCCCTTTCACGATAGCTTATCTTTATGAAATCCATATGGAGTAATCAGTTAACTATGCCTTGGCATATTAATTAAAAACAAAAAACTATGAAAAGATTGAAATTGATTTCGGCTGCAGTCGTGATGGGCCTTGCGTTTTATTCGTGTGATTCGAATGACGACAACAATGATCCGCTGTCGTGCGACGATGCCGTTTCGGCAACCCTGGAAGCCGGCGTGGCCTTTAGTGCTGCAACAGATGAAAACTATACGGACCTTTGTACTGATTACAAGGCTGCTCTCGAAGCTCAAATCGAATCGTGCGGTGATGACACCGGAAATCTCCAGGCGCTGATCGATGATCTTGGAGATTGTACGATCGACAACGTCAATGGCACCCTCTCCATGAATGTAGGGTCGGCGCCAATTGTGTTTGATATTATTACTGTAACTACCACGGGAACGACACGTCACGTTCATGGAGAAAAGAGCAATACAACATATGAAATTGATTTTGACGTTGAAGTGGGCGAAACCGGCGCCAACAAGATTAACAATTTCCAGCTTGTCCTCCTCGGTCACACATACACTCCTTTGATTCCAAGTGCGTTCGGCAACGATTGGGGCTCAAATATAACCGTGAATTCATCCACTTCACTAGTTGGGACTTTTCACGGGGAAGTGATTGATGAAACTGAGACCAGCGTCCAGGATCTGCTTAATGGTGTCATCGACATCGATTTTTAATATTTTTATAAAAATAATCGAATCCCGGCGTGTACCGGGATTTTGTTTTTATGGCAGAAAAACCTAATTTCGCGCCATAAAATTCGGCCTCGTAGTTCAACGGATAGAATAGAAGTTTCCTAAACTTTAGATCCAAGTTCGATTCTTGGCGAGGCTACTATCATTTTTTTCACTCCTCCTTTACATTTGCATTCCCGATAATCATCGGAATTGCCGACTGCCAGAACTGTCATTTGGCAATCTTTTTTCACTTGTAAAACAGCCATTTATTTTTCGCATCATAACTACTTAAGGGTGAAAAGCTTTAACTGCATTTGGTACATTCACATATTCTTGTAAATTGCCGATCTAAACCAAAACAAAATGAAAAAAACTATTCTATTGATGATTGCAGTGTCAGCAGCTTTTATCTACTCCTGCAGCAGCGACGACAGTTCGGGAGGAAGCAGCATTAACCAATCCGACATTCATGGGTGGTGGTACCGAAACGCAAACACACAAATGACCAGTTATAAGGCGTACTATTTTGGCGAAGATGGTGAATACAAACAGGATCAATCCAATATCGGTATGGGTATGGGGCTTGGAACCTGGGAGTGGATCGCCAACGACAAGGTCAAAATGACTCCTACGCCCGGCGGCGGTATTCTTGGCGGAGCAGTCGAATGTGAAATATTCAAACTTACAAACGACTCACTTGTCCTTTTAGATGAAGGTCTTCGCCTGTGTAAGCAGAATCCAAATGATTAAAAAAAAAAAGACTGTCCACACGACAGTCTTTTTTTTTATCCTTGAAAAACTCTCGCGGATTATCTTTTATGATTGTTAATTGTCAGTTCAACTCCTTTATCAGTGCTGATAAATGCTCGATCTCGACATGTTCCATGACAACAATTTTGTACCAGCAATTCCCTTCGCCATGTTTTTGAGGAACAAGGCCAAATTTTGCTGCAACTTCCTCTGGTACATGTTTCGATTTAATGGTGATAATGTTCATGTGCGGCTCTCGAAAATAGTTGATTTTCTTCTGGTCCAATTGTTTACACAACCAGCCTGTCCGCATTTGAAGTACGCTGATCTTCTCAAACCAGCCATGCCTGCCGTATGCATGCAAAATCATCCATACCGCGACGGCATTAGATCCCGAACGGCTGCCGCATAGCGTCAGGTCTAACCCTTCAACATATTCGGCTTCCTTTGTCAGCGTATTCGCAATCAGGCCTTTCCTGCAGATAAAAATTCCGGTTCCATAAGGCGCCTGCAACATTTTATGAGCGTCGATGGTAAACGAGCTGACATCCATATCCTTGAAATTGATCTCGCTTGCTTCATTACTGAAAGGATAAACAAACCCGCCATAAGCGCCATCGATGTGGATCTTAAACTCGACTTCATGGTTTTTGAAAGCCTCAGCAAAAAGGCCTGGATCATCCACTGAACCGAACATTGTCGTGCCCATATTCGAAACAGCGATAAAATATTTCTTCCCGTTTGCTTTTGCCTGAGAAATCAGGTTGTCAAGATGCGCGCTTTGAATTTGACGTGTATCCTCATCGACGCTTATCTTTAGCCAGTCGATCATCAAAAGGTTCGAAGCTTTCGGAATCGAATAATGTGTGTCCTCCGATGCCACAATTGCAATCTCACCTGGCTTTGCCGAAAATTCATTGATGAAAAAATTGCGATAGATCCAGATCGCCTGGATGTTTGCCTCAGTGCCGCCCGATGCAATGTATCCGTCAAACTGATCTTTGCCGGCTTTCAGAATATCAATCGCGATGATATCCAAAATTTCGCGCTCAAGCTGTTGCGTTCCTTTAAAGACACTCTCCGACCGGCCAAAAGTATGACAGCCAATATGATTCGGATTTGAAACAAATACCTGCAATGTCGGCGCATCTTTTAAAAATGCGGTTTCTTTTGAAAAAATCCTCTCATCAAGCTGCGAAACCGGATATCCGAGTGCCGAATCGTTTGCAAAATCAACATTTTGTGACAGTGCTTTTTGTACGCGATCTTTCCGTACTGCCGCGCTTAACTTCTTCCAATGGTTCATACAAAATGATTTCGCGACAAATTTCGGAGTGAAGTACGTTTCAAACTATGATGAAAATCATACTTCCGCTTTCATATTTTTTGCGGCGGAATATAAAAGAAGTATCAATGAAAGAGGTAACAGGATACTGACACCAAACATGATCTCTGGATAGTGACCCATTGGAGCCGTTTTTCTGAAGTGATAATAGCCTTGCATTAAAAGTACCGATTCTGTTGCAATGAAACCAAAACAAAAAAAGAATATTCCTGCTTTCCACGATCGGTTTTGCGATAAAACCGCATCCGTTTTGCCGATAAAGAACAGCAATAATCCCGATACCGCGCCGAGCATGGCCAAATGAATGAAGCCCACCGCGAAATTCCGGACTTTGTGCGACGCGTCGGCTATGTCCGGCAGTGCTGTCGTGAATTGAAGTAAAATTTTGACGATCAGCGAAAACAACGCAACGAGCAAAAGGCATCTCACAATCAAGGGCAAAATTTTAAATGTTGATTG
>CBDUBP010000128.1:0-7295 GCA_965365415.1 uncultured bacterium
ACTTTTTTTTGGAGCGGACGGTACCACAACGACCTTAATACGCGCGACACTCTGGATACGCAATTGAACGTATTGGCGGACTTTAATCCAAAAGTGCCCGCTGACTTTGTTGATGCAGACGTTGTTATGCTTGGAAATCTGCATCCGGCGGTTCAAATGAGTGTTCTAGACCAGATGAAGGTAAAGCCGAAATTGGTTGTGCTCGACACGATGAACTTCTGGATGAATTGTGCATTGGATGAACTAATGAAAGTTGTAGCAAGAGTCGACGTCATTACAATCAACGACGAGGAAGCGCGACAGTTATCAGGAGAATACTCCCTGGTAAAAGCTGCGGCAAAGATCCATACGATGGGGCCCAAATTTGTCGTCATCAAGAAAGGTGAGCACGGCGCATTGATTTTTCATGGAAACGAAGTTTTCTTTGCACCCGCATTGCCGCTCGAGGAAGTATTTGACCCAACCGGCGCCGGCGATACGTTTGCAGGCGGATTTTCAGGATATATCACTCAAAGCGAAAACATTTCGTTTAAGAATATGAAGAACGCAATCATTTACGGATCCAACCTCGCATCGTTCTGCGTCGAGAAGTTCGGGACCGGGCGAATGGAAAATCTGACAAAACAAGAGGTCAACGAAAGACTTAGCCAATTCAGGGCGCTAACTCAATTTGAGATCGAATTAGAATAACATTGTGCCCCTTTATGGGGCATTTTTATTACAATACAATGAGCGACAAACTCACACACGAATGCGGGATTGCTTTTTTGAGGCTATTGAAACCGCTCGAATATTATAAAGAGAAGTACGGAACTGCATTTTACGGGGTGCAGAAAATGTACCTGCTTATGGAAAAGCAGCATAACCGCGGCCAGGACGGCGCAGGTATCGCGAGCATTAAATTCGACATGCAGCCCGGAGAACGTTATATCAGCCGCATCAGGTCGAACGATCAGCAGCCGATCCAGGACATTTTTACTCAGATCAATACGCGGATCAGCGAAGAGCTTGCGCTTCATCCTGAATATGTTGAAGACGTCGCGGCCCAAAAGAAGAACATTCCGTACATCGGTGAACTTTTCCTTGGCCACGTGCGATACGGCACTTTCGGAAAGAACAGCATCGAAAGCGTACACCCGTTCCTGCGCCAGAACAATTGGATGCACCGCAACCTGATCGTCGCAGGTAATTTTAATATGACGAATGTCAAGCAATTATTCCAAAGCCTCGTCGAATTGGGCCAGCACCCTAAAGAACTCGCGGACACGGTCACTGTAATGGAAAAGATCGGGCATTTTCTCGATGAGGAAGTTACCGATCTTTATTTCGAATGCAAGAACAATGGATATTCAAAACGCGAATCGTCGCCGGTTATCGCGGAAAAGCTCAATATCGGGAAGATTCTTCGTCGCGCGTCGAAAGGATGGGATGGCGGATATGCCATGGCCGGAATGTTTGGTCATGGAGATGCTTTCGTATTCAGGGATCCGGCCGGAATCAGGCCTGCATTCTGGTATGCAGATGATGAGGTAGTCGTCGTAGCTTCCGAAAGGCCGGTGATTCAGACTGTATTTAATGTTGCACTTGAGTCGGTAAATGAACTGACTCCAGGATCTGCGCTGATCATTAAAAAAGCAGGAAATGTATTTGAAGAAGAGATTCTTGCACCAACGGTCAAAAAATCGTGTTCATTCGAAAGGATCTATTTTTCGCGCGGAAGTGATGCCGACATATACCAGGAGCGAAAAAATCTTGGGAAACTGCTTTGGCCGGATATCGTCAAGGCAATCGATGAGGATACCGACAATACCGTTTTCTCTTATATTCCAAATACGGCGGAGACCGCATTTTACGGAATGTCGGAAGCAGCACAGGATTTCCTGAATCAGCGCAAGAATGATTACATCCTTGAAAACCGGAAGAAACTGACCCGGGAAACGCTTCACAATCTTTTGTCGGTCAAGATCCGAACTGAGAAAATCGCAATTAAAGATGCAAAGCTGCGGACATTCATCACGGAGGATTCAAGCCGCGACGATCTTGTTGCGCACGTATACGACATCACCTATGGCGTTGTAAAACCGACCGATAATCTTGTGATCATCGACGACAGCATCGTGCGCGGAACCACGCTCAAACTCAGCATCATCAAAATGCTCGACAGGCTGAATCCCAAGCGTATCGTCGTCGTGTCATCCGCCCCGCAAATCCGATATCCCGATTGCTACGGGATCGATATGGCCAAACTCGAAACACTGATAGCCTTCAGGGCCGCGCTTGAACTTCTTAAGGAGCGAAATCAGACGCACATTCTCGACGAGGTCTATGAACTTTGCAAAGCCGATGAGAATTTGCCGGATTCCGAAATGAAAAATCATGTAACGCGAATCTACGAACCGTTTGAACCAGAAGAGATTTCCAATCGGATCGCGCAAATGCTTACATCTTCCGATGTTAAAGCCGAGGTGAAAATCATCTTTCAAACCGTCGAAAACCTGCATCGTGCATGCCCGTCACATCTTGGCGACTGGTATTTCACCGGGGATTATCCGACACCCGGCGGTAACCGCGTGTCTAACAGGGCATTTATGAACTTCTATGAAGGAAAAGATGCACGTGCATATTGAGTATTTTCGGAAATAAGCATTTAATCGACTTTTTCTTGTATTTCGTCTAATAAATTTGTTAAAAGGTAGCGCACTCATATACCTTTGGATCACCATAGCATTAGTAGGTTAAGTTTATGGTAGATTTGGGGCAAAAAGGGTGAAAAGAAATTTTCACCTTTTTTATTTTCAGTCAGTTACGACTGGCCAAAAAAAAGCGTCAAGTGACGCTTTTATGATTTTAACAGTAAATTTTTACTTCTCCATCGCATATCTCCTCGCCACTTCTTCCCAATTGATCACATTAAGAAATGCTGCCATATAATCAGGCCTGCGATTTTGGTAATTGAGGTAGTACGCGTGTTCCCAAACATCCATCCCTAAAATTGGGGTTCCGCCGCACCCTACACCGGGCATCAATGGATTGTCCTGGTTTGGTGAAGCACAGACTTCAAGTTTTCCGCCCTTATGTACGCAGAGCCAGGCCCAGCCTGAGCCGAATTGTGTCGCACCCGCTTTTTGGAATTTGGCCTTGAATTCTTCGAAGGATCCGAAATCCCTCTCGATCGCGTCGCCAAGTTCGCCATTTGGTTCACCACCGCCATTGGGCGACATGATTTTCCAAAAAAGACTGTGATTATAATGTCCGCCGCCATTATTACGGACTGCTGCATTTGATTTGTCGAGGTTGATCAGAATGTTCTCGATCGTCTTTCCTTCCATATCCGTTCCTGCGATCGCGGCATTCAGATTCGTCACGTATGCATTATGGTGTTTCGTATGGTGGATTTCCATTGTTCTGGCGTCAATATGCGGTTCGAGCGCATTGTAATCGTACGGTAACTGAGGTAATTCAAATGCCATAATATTGATTTTAGGTTTGTAATTTTATCCAAATTTAATCATTTAACTTTGATTAAATTAGGCGAATTATTTTTTTTGATCAGGAGCTTTTTCCTGCTGTCCGCTATATTCCCAACTAACAAAAACTACGGCCTGCAGCCTTGTTTTTCTAAGTCGGGAGATGCCGCTGCCATCAGGGCTAGGGTTTCAGAACTTCATTTAGATGCTGAACAGTACAAGACCGTCATTTTCCATTTACGACGCATCCGCGGGATCGGGAAAGACATATACGCTCGTCCGCGAGTATTTAAAGATTTTGCTTACTTCAAATCGGGACGATGCTTATCGCAACATCCTCGCGATCACCTTTACGAACAAAGCTGTCCACGAAATGAAAAGCCGTGTTGTTACGACGCTTTCCGCCTTTGCTCAGGATGATATCCCGGAAAAGTTCAGATCGATGCTCGAAGACATATCTTGCCAAACGGGCATCGACGAATCGGTGCTTCGGCAAAAAGCAAAAAAGATCATCAGGCATCTCATTCATAACTATGCGGCATTCGATATTTCGACCATCGATAAATTCACGCACAAGGTCATCCGCACCTTTGCACACGATTTGAATTTGCCGATGACTTTTGAAGTCAGCCTCGATACCGAGAATCTCCTGACAGAAGCCATTGATGCGCTTATCGCCCAGGCCGGCGAAGACCGTACACTAACAAAACTGCTCGTCGATTTTACGATGGAGAAGACCGATGACGATAAGAGCTGGGACATCTCTCGCGAGCTTTTTGAGACCGGAAAACTTGTGCTGAATGAGAACAATCGAACTGAGATTCAGCATTTCCGCGATAAATCGATCGACGATTTCAATGCGGTCAAAGAACGCATCAGGGAAGAATGCCGTAAAATGGAACTTGAAAGCGTCATGCTGGCGAATGAGGCGCTCGACATGATCCGAAAGAATGGCATAGAGTTCAATTCATTCTACAGCAGTTATGTTCCGAAACATTTTGAAAAAGTCAGCAACGGCATAATCGAAAGGAAAGTAAGCCTCTATAAATATCTTGATGAGATTGAATGCAAGCGTTGTCCCGCAAAAACACCGCAAGGACAAAAAGATCTGGTCGACCAAATTGCAGATGAATTATGGGATAAATTAAAAAAGATCAATGCAATTGCGGAGAAGTACATGTTCTACAATGCATTTTTAAAAAATATCACGCCGCTATCCCTGCTCAATACGGTTGGCCAGGAATTAAAAAAAATACAGGAAGACCAAAATATCCTCTCGATTGCCGAATTCAACAAACTGATCAATGAACAGATCCGCGATCAGCCGGCGCCATTCATTTACGAACGGCTGGGTGAAAAGTACAGGCATTTTTTCATCGATGAATTTCAGGATACGTCAGAACTTCAGTGGCAAAACCTGATCCCGTTGATCGACAACGCGACGTCGTCGGAGAACGCCGGAGAAAAAGGAACGCTGATGATTGTGGGCGATCCAAAACAGTCGATCTATCGCTGGCGTGGCGGAAAAGCGGAGCAGTTCATCGATCTGACAAAAGAGCACAATCCGTTCAATAATCCTGACAAACAGTTATTTTCACTCGACACCAATTACAGGAGTTTTTCCCAGGTCATTGAATTTAACAACGAGTTTTTTAAAATGCTTTCGGCGGAATTCGCACACGTCGATTACACGAACCTTTACGCAAACAAATCGTTTCAAAAGTGCAATGCCAAGAATGGAGGTTATGTGAACATTTCGTTCCTCCCCGAGGTTTCGGACGACGACACCGACAAGACGGATCTATATATCGAAAGGGTCGTAGCAATTATAGCAGAAAGCATCTCCAAGGGGTTCGATTATCGCGACATAGCCATCTTAACAAGGAAGCGTTCGCAAGGCATTTGCGTGGCATCGGCACTGACCGAACTGAAGATACCGATAATTTCATCGGAAACGCTATTAATCGGGAATGCATCAGAAGTGCGGTTCATCATTAATTTGCTGTCTTTCATCAATAAACCTAGAAACAAAGAGGCCAAAGCCGGATTCTTACAATATCTCGCGACAGCCGCCCAGGATTCATTGCCGATCCATGATTTCATTGCAGAAGGCATGAGTCATGAACTTGAATCTGATTTTGAACGATGGCTGCAAAATTTTGGCTACGGCATTTCATTTCGGGGCATCAGGAAAAAAAGTCTTTACGAGGCGGTCGAATTGATCATCTCGAAGTTTCTTGGAAAAGGACGTGATAATGCCTACGTACAATTTTTCCTTGACATAGTTCTCGAGCGTGACGTACGAGGATCATCCGGAATTGCGGATTTTCTGGATTTTTGGGGCAGGACTGCCGAGAAGTTCAGCATTCCATCACCTGAAAATTCGGATGCGGTAAAAATCCTGACCATACATAAATCGAAAGGGCTCGAATTCCCGATCGTGATTTTCCCTTTTGCAGAAGAGGAATTTGGCCGCAAACCCAAGGATAAGCTTTGGGTTAGAGCCGAAGAGGATGTTTTCGGAATTCCGAAAGTGCTGGTCGACAATAATAATCTGGTTGAACACTTCGGCGAAGATGCGGCGGATCTTTTTAATAGCAAAAAACAGGAAGCATTGCTCGACAACATCAATGTGCTATATGTCGCCTTAACGCGGGCCGAAGAGCAACTGTACGTTGTATCGTCGATGAATCTTGGAAAGAATGGCGAGAAACCGTCAAATAATCTTTGCAGTTATTTTATCAAATTCCTCGAATCGCGATTTGTTTTTGACTCGAATGTGTTCGAATACGGATTCGGCGATCCGCTGCGTAAATCTGAAAAAATAATGTTTGCGGATGTTTCCCGATCAATTGAATCCGTTGAAAAAATGCTCGATCCATCCGCAATCAGGATTTCGCGGAAGGAATCTCTGATGTGGGGAACAAAGCAACAGGACGCGATTGAATATGGAAACGTGATCCATGAGATATTGTCGGATGTATCCACGGCGGATGATGTTGAGGTTGCCATTTCCAAAGCGACGGAATCCGGACATATAACACGTAACGATGACGGTCGCGTCAGGAGTACAATCCAAGCGATCATCGGCCACCACGAATTATCGGACTTTTTTACTCCAGGCCGACAGATCTATAACGAACAGGCAATTATACCGGTCAGCGGGCCGATCTTAAAACCCGATCGCATGGTCGTTGTCGGGAATGAACTTTATCTGCTTGATTACAAAACGGGTGCGCACGAAGCAAAGCATGTGCGTCAGCTCGACATGTATCAGCACGCGATCGAAGGTGTTGGCTATAAGGTTGTAAAAAAGGCCTTGGTTTATATAGGTGACGAGCTAAATGTGGTAAATTTGCAGCTTTAAAAATCTTATCATGTACGGAAAAATCAAAGAGTATCTACAGTCAGAACTCGATAGCATAGAAGCCAACGGACTTTTTAAAAAAGAGCGTATAATCACATCGCCGCAAGGAGCGGAAATCACCATTTCCACAGGCGAAACTGTATTGAATTTCTGCGCGAACAACTATCTCGGACTGTCATCTCATCCCGCTGTTATCCAGGCGGCAAAAGACGCGATGGATTCACATGGTTTTGGGATGTCATCGGTAAGGTTTATTTGCGGGACGCAGGATATCCACAAAGAACTTGAACGCAAGATCGCCGAATTTTACGGAACGGAAGATACAATTTTGTACGCTGCCGCATTCGATGCCAATGGTGGCGTTTTCGAGCCGCTGTTCGACGAGGAAGACGCGATCATTTCCGACGAGCTCAATCACGCTTCGATCATCGACGGCATCCGGCTGTGCAAGGCGGGACGCT
>CBDUBP010000129.1:0-7258 GCA_965365415.1 uncultured bacterium
CTGATGGATTCGGCAATCATGGTTTGTGTTTCGGAGTATTCAAACATCATCTGAATTTAATTTTAAAGCTCCAAATATACAGCAATTATGTTGATTTTTTGGGGCGCCAAACTCTTTATTTTGGCCAGATCGGCCACGTCTTTGAATGGTCCATTCATCGACCGGAACGCAACGATCTCCTTTGAAATCGGATATCTGAAATAAGGAAAAGCGGATAATTCTTTTATCGATGCGCCATTAATATCGACTTTCTTCACACTCGGCATCACAGTCACCAAATAGCGCTTTTCAAGCTGTTCGATGACCTCGGGCGACAATCCCCAAACATCAGATAGCTGATCGATCGATACAAAGCCGCCAAGCGACTCGCGAAACTTCAGAATCCGCTCAGACAATGCCGGACCGATTCCGTACACCTTGATCAGATCATCTTTTGTAGCGGCATTGATATCTGTTTTTGCAGCCACTTCCTTCTTTGGAAAATCCAATTTCTTCCGTTCGTTCTTCTTAGTGACCCAATCCGGAAATTTGAATTGTCCTGAGATCTGTTTCAATAAAGAATCTGAGACTCTTGTTACTTGCTGGAACTCTTGGGCAGAATTTACGAATTTCCCCTGTTCACGAAATGCATGCAGACGGTCGATCTCTGCCACGGTCATCCCAATCATATAACCTTTATGATCGGAAATGAAATTCGGATTGAACGGATAATTTTTCTTTGGAATTTTCTGCTTCAAAACAAGCTTCAACGAATCGATTTTGGGCTGAAGCGCAAGCCAATGCTCGTCAGGTGGAATTTCGGACTTGTCAAAATCGAGGCAGAAACACGCAAATTGTAAAAGGATTATCAACAGGAAGAAGGCAGTAAGCCCGCGACGGCGGACCCGCGAATAGGAGGTCCACTCTTTTAAGATCGGAAAATTCATCTGTATGGCGTTTAATTGATTTCATGCTATAAGTCGAAAACGGAACTGCGTTTGGCGCGGATCAGATCTTTAAGCCTGAGCCAGAATGCGAGAGTCAGGTATACCCCAAACCACAAACCGGCGGTTACGAATGTGATGTAAATAAAGAACAGCCTGACGCTGCTTGCGCGCATGCCGAGCTTATCGGCGAGTCGCGACGCCGCATCGAAACCGTGTTTTTCAAAAAAGTATTTTATCCTGATGACAATCGACATGCTGCAAATTTACAAAGTTTAGTTAGGCGGGCGCATCAATGACAAACCAATCGAACAATCGAGGCAGCGCCGCTTATTGCAGTATTCATTCTTTAATTCGAGAAGCGCCTGACTTTCGAAAGCACTCTTTGCATCAATGCCCAATTCTCTGAATCTGTCGATGATCCCGTTCGACTCGGCTGCGACCTCCGATGCAAGGTCGATTGCCTCGCTTCCATGATCAAGCCCGAGGCTTCGGAAATATGCGAATCGCAGCGGAATCACCGTATTGATCAGCAACAACGTGATAAAGCCTTTCGAAATCTCCTTTTTTCTGTTTGCACTTTCTTTGCCGAAAAGGAAATGAGTGTTCCAGTACGTACCGGCCCCGATCCCCAACAGTTCATTGAATTGTTTTATGGTGCGTGCTTCGATCAAAGCAGAGAAAAGATTCTGTCTCTGATGATACAAAGATGCCAATTGGGCAATCCTGATCGTTGGGAAATTATCCGGACGATGTTTAAAGAATTGCAGCGGCGGAACAACAGTTTCCTTCAGGCAGTATTTGGCAGTAAGAAACCGATACTTGCGGTGCAATTCGGATACATAATGATCTTCCACAGCTGAATCAAGCAGTCCTGACCGGCCAAAAAATAATGCTTCAAGATTTTGAATGTCTCCAATCTCGCGACGGATCACATTAAAAGGAATCGACCTTGCAATCTCAAGAAAAACGTCGCCATTGGTATTCAGCCCGAAATTTTTCGCGAGCATCCAAAAAAGCACGGCTTCCCAATCACCGGAATTTTGCTTTAGATAACCTTCGATCATCTGTGTTCTCGACTCAAGCCTTTCAAGAAACAGTCGGTCCAGCCAATTTGACAATTTCACGCCTTCAAAATCCTTCAGATGGGTTTCGCAGAATATCCACGACTTCGGTGTCAGCAGATCCTGATAACAGCGAATATCCTGATCCGATACATAATGTTTCAATTCCAAAACCGGGATCGCCGAATTGTCTCTCCTGAAAATTTCGGTATCATGATCCCAGACCACATGAAGGATCACATTCTCGTACGCCGGATCCACTCGTGTTTATGCAGGTACCAATCGGAGGATTTTACGTGTATTTCGATATTGCCTGCCCACTTTTGACCGCCAATGATCAATTGGGCATTAAAAAAATCCGGGCCGGCCAGTTTTAGGTATTGCCCTGGCTGGACGATCGCAATCTCATCACCGCAGACGGTTCTAAGATCGGAAGTCCGAAACCGTACAGACTTCCATATATAATGTAGAAAATCCTCCCGCATAATGATTTGAATGGCGTATAATGAAACCAAAATATAAAAAGCTGCATAAAAACAATTACGGTTTTTTAAATTTCGAATACATTTTACTCTGATGAAGATCAAAACGTCGCTGCTGTGCAAATTCCAATCGGTTGATTATATTTGTAATAACCATGACAAAATGCCCATTTTTCATCACGTGCCTGGTATATTTACTTGTCGGGCAGAATTCTGCTGTGATGGCTCAGCCAGCGGCAGTCAGGGTCACTTATCATAAATATTCAAACGGGAAGCTGATCGAAAATCAGGACCCGATCGTAATTTATTCAAACCTTCTGCGAACGGAAATCACGACAAGTTCCGCCCTCGACAAAACAGCAAAATTTCCGATAGAGCAATCTTATATCGACCGTCAATCCGGGAAATACGTACTTGTCGCACAACTTAATGCCGACGAAAGCACGATGACTGTCGACTCGACGAATATCGAAAAGCAAATCTTCGAACTTACAAACGATTACAAGACGATCCTGGGCCACAAATGCCGTCGCGCACGGACAGTCATCAACAGCAATAAATACGATCTTTGGTTTACAAACGACCTCAGGATTAAAGGCGCTCCAACCGTCCTGGGACAGAATCTCGGGTTAGTGCTTGAAGTAGACCGCAACGGTACCTTTTCAATCATTGCAGATAAAATCAAGACTTATAAAAAAATCCCGGCCGCGTTATCTTTTCCGCGCAAATTGAAAGCCGTTGACATGCTTTCCTATCGGTATCGCCTGTGGAGGTCGCGTTTTACATCAATCGAAATCTTCCGGGATGAAACCATCAATTTTACCGACCGCCCAAAATCGAATGACAGCGTTGAACGATTCGCCAGCGGTACCGTCATCGCGCGAAAAATTAAATTCCCCACAATAAAAAAAGGAAGCCGTGTGTTTGTGGAAGCGGTCGAACGATCGAACGGCGATGCATACGACCGGACAGGATCGTTGTTCCTTATTCCGGACGATTCACGGACCGGCTTTCTGCGCGGGATGAGGCAAACGTTTAAAACGCTTCCTGTTTATGAAAATGGCAACGGGAAAATCTATCATGGTTCCGTCCGGACGGAGGAGTATACGCCACCGACCGAATTGATGCGGTTCTTTACACCATTTGGTATCGGACACTACAATACGATCGAACTTAAAAACCGCACCTGGCAGGACAGTGTCAGCTATCGACAGGAAATTACCGAGCTGATTCCATTGATGACTTCGAATGAAGTATGGATAGGCGCCAACATTTCCAATTATGATAAAGGCGGGCATAAACTCAGTGTACGCATTACGATCCATCCGGACGAACATTTTGGACAGCCCGATTTTGCCATGCCGCTTTTTATGACCAACAATATCCTGGAAACCGACGGCCAGGAATATTCGACGATGTTCGATGTCGACCGTGGACTTGAAGTTGAATTCAATTTACCGGAATCGCTGTTAAATGCGTCACTTCGATACATTGTAACGGGCCACGGCGGATGGGATAACGGTGATGAATTCCTTCCCAAGAAAAATACGATCTGCTTAAACGACACCGAAGCTTACGGATTCATCCCGTGGCGAAACGACTGCGGATCATATAGAAATTATAACCCGGCTTCCGGCAACTTCCAGAACGGATTGTCCTCCTCCGATTACAGCCGTTCGAATTGGTGTCCCGGAACGGTGACCAATCCCGTGACCATTCCGCTCGGTAACCTCGAAGCCGGAACGCACAGGATCCAGATCAAAATTCCGCAAGGACCGCGCGAAGGGAACAGCTTCAGTTCGTGGAACGTGAGCGGAGTACTGTTGGGATTTAAGAATTAAGATTTACCAGTAACTACCGTATCGCGCTGATCATATCATGCTTGGTTACGATATGATGTTTGCCTTCACCAAGATCGACAAGAACCGCAGGATTACCGTCCGCAAAGAGTTTCGAAACCACATCGATTGCCGTTCCTTTCGGCACCATTGGATATGGCTTGCCCATAACTTCACGAATCGGGCGATCGATGGTAGTATTGTCGGATACGTAACTGCGGAACAGATCCGACTCATCGACTGAACCGACAAACCCGTTTATGTCGATCACAGGAATCTGCGAAATGCTGTATTTGCGCATGCGCTCGATGGCGTGGCCGACCAATTCCTCGGTGCGGACTACGATAAGCGGCTTTGAAATATGTGATTTGATGACATCCTCTACCTTAATGATCTCCTCGTCAAGGAAACCTCGCTCACGCATCCAGTCATCGTTGAACATTTTTCCGACATATCGGCTTCCGCTGTCGTGGAAAAGTACGACCACAACGTCCTCAGGTTTGAAATGCTCCTTGAGCTGAAGAAGACCTTTTACTGCTGATCCCGCCGAATTACCAACGAAAATCCCTTCTTCAAGTGCGATCTTGCGGGTGTAGATTGCGGCGTCCTTATCGGTGACTTTTGTAAAGCCATCGATCAGGGAAAAATCGACATTCTTTGGAAGGATGTCTTCGCCAATGCCTTCAGTGATATATGAATAAATCTCATTTTCGTCGAAAATTCCGGTTTCATGATATTTCTTGAACACCGAGCCGTATGTATCGACACCCCAAATCTTAATGTTTGGATTTTTCTCTTTTAGATATTTTGCCACTCCGGAAATGGTTCCGCCCGTACCGACGCCAACGACGAAATGCGTGATCTTTCCATCGGTCTGTTCCCAGATTTCCGGGCCTGTCTGTTCGTAATGCGCAGCAGAATTCGACGGATTGTCGTACTGATTAACATACCATGAATTTGGTGTTTCCTCGGCAAGGCGCTTCGAAACCGAATAATACGACCGCGGATCGGTTGGCTCCACATCCGTCGGACACACGACAACTTTGGCACCTACGGCACGCAGGATATCCATCTTTTCCTTTGACTGCTTGTCGCTGATAACACAGATCAGCTTGTAACCTTTGACGATCGCGGCCAGCGCAAGGCCCATTCCGGTATTGCCGGAAGTTCCTTCGATGATCGTGCCGCCCGGTTTGAGTCGGCCATCGCTTTCGGCGTCTTCGATCATCTTAACCGCCATGCGGTCTTTGACTGAATTGCCGGGATTAAACGTTTCGACTTTTGCAAGAACCAGTGCGTCGACATCTTTCGTGACGCGGTTAAGCTTTACAAGTGGCGTATTGCCAATGGTTTCAAGTATGTTTTGTGCGTATCTCATCGTTTGCAAAGATATGAAGAAGTTGATTTGGTGATTTGTTTAGTTGTTGATTCGAAGATGCCCGACCATCATTTTACTGAAAAAAGTTCCACACCAATCCGAATCTGATCATGAAATCGCGATACGGCTGGCTGGGCGTCGAATAGAATTTATTTGGCATGAATGGCGAATTGAAATGCTCTGCCTTAAGAAATATACGTGTTTGCCTGACACGGGCATTGACGAAAAAATCGAGCATCGGAAAGTTCCCGATCTTCTTTTCCTGCTGGACAAAAAATTCGCCAATCATCGGATTGTAATCATCTGCATAGTATTCGGTAAAATAATTCAAGGTCACGCCCGTCTGAAGATAAAGCGCGCGCTTAAAGAAATGATCCGAATAATAAAGTGTATTCCTTGTGACGAACTTCGGCACGTTCAAAATATTATCGTCTTGCGTGACCTCCTGATATAGCACGGTATTATCAAGCGCAAATTTGCGGAAGCGAAATTCCCTGGAAAGTTTGATCGACATATATCCGACTGTCTCATCGTATTGTTTGGGTGATACGAGCTGCGCGATTCCCGGATCGTCGTCGCTAAAAAAAAGCTTGTCGTTTATCGTATATAGTTGAAGTTCAGCCCGTCCCCATTGTGTATCGGCCGACGCGCGAATGTTATTGATTTTCTCGTTCTTGAAATCGTTAAACCAATTGTACGCGATGTAGCTGCTTTGGTTGAGATCATAAACCAGGTCAGGGATTTTGCTGATATTTGAATACCCAAATGTCAACGCATTGTTCTCATTGATCTGATATGTCAGATCTGCTTCAAGATTTGAAAAATGCCTTCCGGCAATCGAGTTTGAAACGCTAGCATTTCCCCGCCATTTGTTCTTGCGGTATTCGTACTTCCCGCCTACTGACTGGATTTCGTCGGAAAGCAGTGCAGGTACGGTTCCTGAAGACAAGATGAGTACGCGGTCGAAGTAATAATTGTAGCGAAAGTCTTCAGCAAAGAAGGTGAATTTGCCTAACAGCCCGCTTTCATATACTGCGCCCACTTTATTGTACATCCGATTAAATCTCGACCTGTCGTGGATGTTTCCAGGCACGTACGGGTCGCCGAATCGCAGGACGTCCGTAGTTGTGTTATCCGGATTAGTGATTTCCGATACCAAGTTACGCTGGCGAAACTCAAAGAATTTGTATTCGTAATTCACCTGATGCGTCAAATAGATGTTGTTAGCTGAATCATCTTTGGTAAACCTGAAATTATGATCGAGAAACAATCGCTTTCCTTCGAGAAAAGACTCGGCATCGCGAAAAAATACCTCGAGCCGTGCACGGTTGTCAAAATCAGGATTTCCGCTTTCGAAGTCGGCTGTGTTTGTCAGGCCGCCGTTTTCCCCATTCAAAATGTCCTGCGCTACAAAATGAAAATTTGCGAAATACCTTCGGTTAGTAGTATTGTAACTTGTCGTAAACCTGAAGTTTCCGGTGCTGGAAAGCTGGTTGATATACTTGCCAAGTGAACGCAGTCCTTTGTAGGCGATCGAAAAATTCAGCCGCTCCGACGTATTCAAGGTAAGAAA
>CBDUBP010000130.1:0-7255 GCA_965365415.1 uncultured bacterium
CCCCAATTTGATCCTGCGATCACAGTCCCGCCATACGAGCCGAATCCGACGCTGTACACATTATTTCCAAACTTTTCTTTAAAAAGCTGGCCAATATTGACGAGTCCCTCTAATTTCATGTCGGTTGCCCTTGCATCGCCAATATGCGTGTTGTGTTCCCAAATGATAATTTTTGAATCATGTCCGTGGAATTCCAAAAGTCTTTCCGCGGTTTCTGCCATATGGCGGTCGCGGATATTCCAGGTCGAACCTCCTCCTGAAAGCATCGCATCGTAATAGCGCTCGGCATTGACGGCGACCAGCGCGTTTTGTTCGGCGTTGAATGCAGCTTCGGGATCCGATTCGAACAGTGCAACTTTGCTTCGGACTTCCGTCAGCAGGTTGACAACCTCTTTTTTGCACGAATCGGTCATGCCATAAGATCGCGCGGCATAGGAAAATCCTTCGCGAAGATTGAACGGTTCGAAACAGTCCATGGCGGATTGCACAGCTTGAAAGGCGGCCGGATCTTTTTCGCGCAGGTAATCGGAAACGGATTCCATCGACTCCCACAGGCTGTATACATCAAGACCATAAAAACCGACATTGTTTCCGGCGGAATTGTATTTCCGCAGCCATTCGGCAAAAGCCACCATTTCCCAATTGGCCCACATCCAGGTAGGCCAGCGGTTGAATTCCGCCAATACTTCTTTTGCGCTGTTTCCGCTGTCCGGATAATTTTTAATAAACCTGTTGATGCGGTAGCAATCCGGCCAGTCGCCTTCGACAGCAATGATGTTGAACCCTTTTTCCTGTAACAGCTTTTTGCTGATTTTCGTCCGCCAGGTATAATATTCATGCGTGCCGTGGCTCGCTTCGCCAAGCAGGACACATCGTGCATCACCGATTTCGTTAAGCAGCAAGTCAAGATCGTTGTCACTTCCGAACGGATGAGCGGCTTTTTTGATTGCTGTTATATCATCTGCATTGGACTTCATGGGTTTATTGCTAAAAGGCTTCAAATTACGCAGTTCCGGTATTTTTTTCTTTGCATCATTCCATCAAATTTTTGCAGGCTTTGCGGATTACCATCTGCGAAATGCGGTCAGGTACGGATATCCGTAAAATCGAATGTTCCGATGTGGATAGGTTTGGGCAAAACAAAACTTGAAATGCGAAGAAAGTTAATCATCAGTAATCTCATTTTATTGCTCGCCATTTTATTTATGATATTCAGGTACAAAGTTCCGCCCGGAATATATCAAATGTTGTTCGGTAAACCCGTCGATTATTCACTGACAAGCTGCAGTTATGAATTGGGAAGATTTGATTTTCATTATAAGCCGGAACCTGCAAATCCAAAGATCGTTATGTTCGGGAACTCAATTATCAGGCGCGCCGACTGGCAGAAACTACTCGATCGCGCCGATGTGTCAAATCTTGGGATCAGTGGCGACAGAACGATCTGTATGTGCGACCGGCTTCAATATTTGCGTGGAAAGAATGCGAAATTCTGGTTCATTGAGGGCGGGATCAATGATCTTCCGTATGCGACGACCGATTCGATTTTTCGCAACTATCAGCGCATTGTCGCATTTGTTAAGGATGAAGGTGCCATTCCGGTCATCAATCTTGTCTTTTATACAGCGCCGGTACTTCCAAGAAAAAGGCTCGCGAGAGTTCATGATCCGGGATTGCGGGACAGCATTACGGTGCTGAACTCCAAATTGAAAGCTTTTGCACGATCGAACAAATTGGATGTGATCGATCTTAATCCGGTCATCGCCGACCGGAACAAAGTCATGAAAAAGGAATTTTCAGATGACGGGCTGCATCTGAATGAAGCAGGATATCGTGAATGGGTAAAATTGATAAACGCGGTTTTAGACAAGTATGAGGATGAAAGTTAAATACCTTAAAAGCCTCCCTGAATCTTTCGTGCCATGTACACCGTGATCGGTTCCAATTGCTTTCCGGTTTCCGGATGGATTCCGGGCTGGTTGAAATAGTCGGTTTTCCCATCGTGTTTCGAATACCAGATCCGCGGTTTGCCATTTACAAAGAATTTCGTGTTTTTGCTAATGTCGACTTTCCTCAGATCCACCAAAGATTTATCATAAGCTTTTAAATTTCCCGGAGTATCACAATCGACAACTTCATAATGGTTATTGGTCCATTTCAGGCATTTTTTGGACGATAATTCTTTTGCCAGCAGCAATACACCGAACAAACATGCAAATACGATCAGCACGATCCACTTTCTTTTGATCGTTCCCAATCGTTTCGACAATTGGTTTGGCTTCGGCGGTTCGGCATCATGTTCAAACACGCCTTTTTGCGGTTCTTCGATTTCTTCAAGATTTCCCTTGCGTTTTAAATATGCCGCAAATGGCCTCTTTTCATAATCGAGCAGTAAGGCAAGCATGTCTGCCGACGCGGTATCGCTTAGATCTGAACTCTGTTTGAGGAAGTTGGTCAGCGGACGGAATTTCTCACGCGAATCTTTGATTTGCCTCTTGCTGACATCATCGTAGGCGAATCCTAAAAAGCTTTTGAAAATGATCAGGTCGGCCGCCTTATGGTCGTTCATGCGCTCGAAGCACAGATCTCGCAGATTACCCTGGCTGGGATTGATCAGATAATGCGAATAGGTGCCAAGTTTCACCTGATCATATCGGTTCCTCAATGCTTCTTTATAATTCCTGAACGAATCCATCGGCGAACATTATAAGTTTTTTCAGGTATTCCCGGGAATAGCGGGTTTACCGGGTATCGTGCTGCAAATCAGCCATTATCTCCGCATTCCTTTGCTCCGGATTTGTTTCTGCCCGGATGCATTACGGGCAAATGTACAAAACAGATTCACAAGCAGCGCCGCCCTCGGAACGTCTGCGATCATCCTCGGGAAGTATGATCCAAACCTCCAAAAGGCGCACTGTACTTCCCGAAACCAGGCGAGGCCCGCGAGAACCATTTCTCCGATGAAAGGCCTTGATGTCGAATCTTAACAATTATCACAATGAAAAAACTATTTTTCTGCGTGCTGGCCATTGCCGGCATGCTAACGGTTTCATGCACCGCCGATGACGTTTCGGATAACGCAAGCCACAATGTACAACTCGATGGCGGCCAGAATGGAGGCAATGGAGGAATCATTCCGCCACCGCCACCGCCTCCAAAACCGAGACTTGCAGAATAACTTTTAATTTGATTATTTTCGGGGCATGAGGAAATTTTTTCATGTCCCGATTTTATTTGGAACCGTATTCATTTTGCTTTTATCGTGCGAAAAGCCTGCTAAGGAGCAGAAAAACGATTTCAAGGAAGAGATCAGGCGAGGGTATGATCTTCAGATAAAAGCCGAAGAATTTTTAAGCGAAGGAAAGAACGATAGCGCATTTCGATATTTTTCGAGCGCACACCAGTATTATGAAAAGGCATCCGACAGTGAGCGGATTGCCAATGTGCTCTTTCGCATTGCGCACATGCATTGGATTTACAACGACTATTCCGAAATGGAGACCACGACCATCGAAGCGCTCAAACATCTTGACGCCGGTCTGCGTCCGGCGTATAACGCGGTCATTTATAACAATTTCGGGCTTGCCTATTTCGGCATGGAGGATTATCCGCGTGCAATAGAAAACTATAAAAAGATCCTTAAAATTTCGGATAATCCGGTCCATCGGCTGACAGCGCTCAACAATATCGCTTATACGCACATGAATGCGGGCGATTACAAAAATGCATACAGCCTGCTGTCTGAAATACACGCGTCTCCGAACATCAACGACAGCATTTACCTCAAAGCACGCGTCAAAGACAATCTGGGTTTCAGCGCTTTTAAACTGGGAAAACCCGGATATCTCGAGTTGATGCACGATGGCCTTCGGCTGCGAAAGGAAATCAATGATATGTTCGGACAGACAGAGAGTTATCTCAATCTTGCTAATGCGATGGTTGACAGTGATCGTCAGGCCGCAATCCGCCATGCAAAGGAAGCTGAAAGGGTATCGGCAGCGATCCCATCTGCAGACGATCGGCTTACGGCGTTAAAATTCCTGTCGACCTATGAGACCGGCGACGAAGCAAAAAAGTTTGCCGCCGATTATTTCCGGATTTCCGACAGTTTAAAGTCGGCTCGTCAAAAAGCACGAAACCACTTTGCCGAAATACGCTACAATTATAAAATTGAAAGGGATGAAAAGCTTAAATCGCAGGAAAACGCTGCGAAGCTCGAACTGCAGAAGGCGGAGGTTGAAACAACGCGGTTGTGGTGGGCCATTGCTGCAATTTGTACCATTTTCGTTTCAATTTCGATAATTTATTGGATGATACGCCGACATCGCAGGAACAGGTTGAAAGCGGCATATGATACTGAAGTCCGCATTTCCAAGCAGCTGCACGATGAACTCGCCAACGACCTTCATCATACGATCGTTTTCACTGAAACGAGCGACATGTCGCAGCTGAAGCAGCGGAACAAACTTCTCGAGTCGCTTGATTCTCTCTACAAACGGGCGCGTTCGATTTCGAGGGAGAATGCAGCGATTGATATGAAAGCGGATTTTATTGGAACATTGCGTGAATTGCTCTCGTCTTATGTTACCGATTCGCAAGCGGTTTTGCCTGTGGGCATCGACGGGATTCCGTGGGGCCAATTGGATGAACAGAAGAAGGTCGTCGTGTACAGGACGGTGCAGGAATTATTGGTCAATATGAAAAAGCACAGCGACTGCACGAAAGCAGTATTGAGATTTGAGATCATTAAAGGGCGCGTGTCGATCACTTATTCTGACAATGGGAAAGGCGCGTCGGATGGAAAAACGAGAAATGGCCTGTCGATTATGGAAAACCGTATTTCAGCGCTAAAGGGAACAGCTACTTTTGAATCGAACACCGGGAAAGGTTTCCGGGCAGTAATCAATTTTCCGCTTTAGTTATGTTCAAAAAAGTCCTGATTGCAGAAGATTTCGATAGTTACAGCGTGGCTGTTGCAGAAGCTTTGAAGCCATTTGCGCCGGATGCGATCGATCACGTTCCATATTGTGACGAAGCATTGACACGAATCAAGGGCGGTTTGCACGGGAGCGATCATTATGATTTACTGATCAGCGATCTTTCGTTCAAGCCGGATCATAAAAAAACCAATATCAAATCGGGGATTGAATTGATTTCGATGGTGCGGGAGATCGCGCCTGAATTACATATAATAGTTTATTCGATTGAAGACCGGATGCATCCCGTGCGGCATCTGTTTGAAGAATTGGATATCGACGCTTATGTACTCAAAGGACGCAACAACATTCCGGAGCTGCGAAAAGCGATCAAGCTTGTCGGCGAAGGCCAGCGTTATTTGTCGCCCGACATCGCTCATTATCTGCAGAACCGCACGCTGAACGAGATTGAAAAATACGATATCGAATTGATCAAGTTGCTGGCGGACGGAATTCCGCAGGCTGACATTTCGAGAAAATTCCAGCAGAATAACATCGCGCCGAACAGTATCAGCAGTGTCGAAAAACGGTTAAACCGGCTTAAAGTGATCCTTGAGGCCAACAACAATGTGCACTTGATTGCCATTGCAAAGGATTTGGGACTGATTTGATGATCTTCAAATAAATCGAAGCGACGAATTCCGCCGCCCAAGGAATCGCTGTTGGGCAAATACTTTATATTGCGGTAAATTAAACTTCTGATCGTGACGTCAAAATTACTTCTACGGATTTTAGTCCTGCTTTTAGCTTTAAATGTTAGTTCCTGCAAGAACGCGGAGGCCGTGATGACCGAAGAGAAAACTTCGACCGGACAAATCGAAAATGCTATTGATGAACCGGAAATTGATGAATCCACGAATGCCGAATATGTGTGGGTCTGCAAAAGTTCGGGCGCGAAAAAATATCATACCGACAGGAATTGCAGCGGCCTGCGCAGATGCAAAAAGGAAATCGGGCAGGAGCGAAGGGGAGATGCAGAGGCGGTCGGATTGCAGTTGTGCAGCCTGGGAAGATGTCAGTAATGCAATCAAGTCTTATTTCATTATGATCTTTCAAAAACGATCCGAAAGCCGTAAAAATGCAATCCTTTATTCAGCCGATGGAAAACTGGTCAGGAAATTTTTGAAACATCAAAATATCGGCATCCGTGACCTGTCGGCCGGAAGCTTTTTGCTGAAATGTGGGAAGGCAGAGGGATTTGCCACGCGGGTGATCCTGAAAAAGTAAGGCAGGACCATTGTAGAGAATGCAGTAAATTCCCGACATCAAAGTATTGACGGACTGCCACTGCCTACGTTAATCGTATTAAAAAAAATGTTTTCTTTATTGCAAATTTTGCATGTGAAGAAGCTTATCTGCCTACTCTGGCTTAGTATGCCATTTTCAATATCCGCACAAAAGGAGTTTTGGGGATTGATTAATACCGACAATTCGCCAACGACGAATTATGGCGTCATCTTTAAAACAGATGCGAATGGCGAAAACGCTGAGATTGTTCATTCTTTCCAGGAAGATGCCGGCAGAAGACCATTCGGGAAATTGATGCTTGCCTCGAACGGGAAGCTGTATGGCACCACTTCCGAGGGCGGCTACACGATTCCGGAAACAACATATTCATGTGGAGTTTTGTTTGAGTACGACCTGACTTTCAGTGAATACCGTGCTGTCACTTCCTTTGGCGATGCGAATCTTCCAACGCTTCGGAATCCGACGATCGGGCTTACTGAAGCCGCTGAAGGAATTCTTTATGGCGCGGCAGGGATCGGGGTATATAAGCATGAAATTAACATTGATGAGACGACGCTATCCGCTCAGGTAAATGTCGCTTATACCGGGCAAAATTCCTTTCCAAACAGGATAACGGGTGAACTTATAAAAGCGTCCAACGGGCTGTTTTACGGGACGACGCAGTATTATTCGTCTTGCCCCACATTGACACCGTTATTGGGATCGATCATCAGGTTTAACGCAGCGAATAACTCATTTGCGTACATACGGCCTTTTAACTGCACCTATTTTGATGGCGCGGGACCGACAGGCGGACTTGTCGAAGCGCTTCCGGGAAAGCTGTATGGGACAACACAGCACGGCGGTGATTTTGGATATGAGAATGGCATTGGCGACGGCACTTTATTCGAATACGATATCGCTGCCAATACGTTTACAAAGAAAATCAACTTCAACGCAGCTGTAAACGGGGCTTTCCCTTCCGGTACACTTACGCTGGGTGCCGACAATAAGTTATACGGGGTTTTGAGCAATGGCGGATATGACCCTTC
>CBDUBP010000131.1:0-7251 GCA_965365415.1 uncultured bacterium
GTCTCTTGTACATGAAAAACAAAACGATTCCCGTGCCGAAAAAGATCAGTTTCAGGCTTTGGGAAATGATATATAACAGATGAAAATCAAAAAAATAGGCGGCGATTGTATTTAAAAGCAAAAGCGATCCACTGATTATATGGAAACGTAAAAGCCATGATTTGACTTTGCCTGCCATCGCTTACGTTAATGGTATCTGTTTGATATTGCTTTGATTAAAGCCGCGCAAAATTTACGCGAGGTAAAACTAACAAAACAACCCAGATTAGCAACAAACCCCGTAAATTTATTGGCTATGAAATCATGCTTTGTTTCATTCTTTTCCTTCTTATTCCTGCTGATGGCGACCTCATGCAAACAGGAAACCTTTTCGCCCGAATGGATCCGGGAACAAGCACCGTCAACGTACTTGGTCCGATTCGAAACCACGAAGGGCGATTTTGAGATTCAGGTTACCCGAAGCCACTCGCCTCATGCAGCCGACCGTTTCTATCAGCTCGTCACTCATGGCTATTTCGACAATGGATTCTTTTACCGCGTCGTTCCCGAATTCGTTGCCCAGTTTGGCAATACAGATACCATCGCGATGAACCAGTGGCGCAGATACAAGATCCCCGATGAGCCGGTCATTCAGCAAAACCTGCGCGGAACGATCAGTTTTGCACGGACCGGCCCGGAAACCCGCGATGTGGAAGTCTTTATTAATCTTGCCAACAACCATGTCCTTGACACGATCGGTTTTGAAGGCGTTCGCGGATTCCCTTCATTTGGCAAAGTCGTTAAAGGAATGGAGGTTGTCGACAAATTGTATTCGGGTTATGGCGAAACAACAATGGGTGATCCAAACCTTTATCAGAATCGGGACAGGTTTTATGCCGATTATCCTAAATTGGATCTGATCAGGGAAGCGTATATCATCGATCCTTGAAATGTAATGACCTGATAATAAGCAAGATTCGGAAATATTGCGTAATTTTCTGATTCGGTCGAAATCCACTGCATATGAAAGTCTCAATATTCACGTCGATAACGATGCTTGCATTTTGCATAGCATCGGCACAAAAAAACGACAACAGCCTGCGCGAACACATCCGCAAACTCGATCAGGCCCATGCTTCTGCGATCCTTCACAGCGATGCCGCCGCACTCGACAGCCTGATGAGCAATAATATTACGGTAAATCATCCGACGAATCGCATCGTCAACGAAAAAGCCGAGCTGATGAAACTTATCGGCGAAGGTGTGATCAAGTATACTTCGTTCGAACGCACACCCGAAACATTCCTGTTTTATACCGATATGATCGTCGTGATGGGCAGCGAAATCGTCACGCCGGCGAAAGGTGCGCCAAATGAAGGAAAGAAAATCCCGCGCCGCTATACAAATATCTGGATGCAGAATAACGGAAAATGGAAATTGACGATCAGACACGCGCATAATGTAATGACATGCAAATAGATATTGAAAACATTATCTGCAAAACGGCAAATTGAATTAATTTAGCTTTGATGAAAAACCTTACGATCGAAACACCCCGAACTGTAATCAGGAAACTGAATATCCACGATTTGAATGACTTCCACGCATATCGGTCGGATCCGGAGGTCGTTAAATACCAGTCTTTTGAGGTGATGAGCCTTGCCGAAGCCCAATCGTTCATCGAATCGCAGACCGATTCTGATTTTTCCATTCCGGGCCAATGGAGCCAATTCGGCATCGAGCATAAACTCGACCGTAAAATCATCGGCGACTGCGCGATAAAACTCGATCCATACGAGCCGCGGATCGCCGAAGTCGGTATTACGATCGCTGCATCTTTCCAGAAAACCGGCATCGCCCGCGAAGTCATGAATACATTGATGGAATACCTGTTCCTGAATCTTAATATTCACCGGATCAGCGAGACCGTCGATGCCGAGAATGCCGCATCGATCGCACTTCTTGAAAGCCTGGATTTTAGGCTGGAAGGTCATTTTATTGAAAACATTTTCTTTAAGGGAAAATGGGGAAGCGAAATGCAGTATGCTATGCTCAAACGCGAATGGGAAGAGAAGTTTCGCTGAAATTCATCACACACTGTTTAAGATCGTCCATGGACAAGATTCCCGTCAGGAACATTCAGCAATCATTGCCGGAACCACAATTCACTGGAAATTTCTCTATCAGGAGGATCGAGGAATTGCTTGACGGCGCAGCGATGGTCCAACAACTTCACCGACACGATTATTATCACGTATTGATTATTGAAAACGGTTTCGGGAAACATGAAATTGACTTCATCAATTATGATATTGCGCCTTATTCGTTATTCTTTATGAGGCCCGGCCAGGTTCATCAGCTGACATTGGAACCGGGAAGCAACGGCTATCTGATCCAATTTGACCACCAAACATTCGCAGCCGAACCGTCGAAAATAAAACAAATCCTCAGGACGGCGAGCAGCAGGAACTTCTGCCGGGTTTCACCTGAAATTTTCCAAAAGCTCAAGTTGATTCTTGAGATCATCTCAACCGAATATAAAAACCGCGAAAATTCATGGCATGATGCGATCCTGTCGGCAATGCGGATTTTTTTAATCGAGATTATCCGGTCGCGCCAATCTGTCGACATCACAAAAAGTCCTATCTCCTATCAGCATGAAAAACTTGAAGCATTATTTGAACTGTTAGAATGCAACATCCTTAAGACCAGGCAGGTTTCAGATTATGCCGAAATGCTAAACGCTTCGATGTATCAGCTCAACTCGATTACGAAAACGACCTTGAACAAGACCCCGTCCGACCTGATCAACGCGCATATCATCCTCGAAGCCAAACGGCAGTTGCTCGCTACTACAAATCAGGTCATCCAAATTGCCTACAGCCTCGGTTACGAGGATGCTTCGTACTTCATACGGTTCTTTAAAAAGCACACGGGAATGTCGCCGGAAGCATTTCGAAAGAATCTGCGATAAATACCATCATACCACATTTTTGTCCTGTTCATTATGAATGATGCGAAAGTAATTTTGACTCGTAATCAATTAACAGACAAATATTTATGAAAACACGAATGAAATTGCTCGCGGCGCTGAAAATTTGGATGGCCATCTATCCGTCGATCACATTGTTTCTGTACTTTTTTGGTGAAACCCTTTCGGTTGTGCCGCTGTATGTCCGCACGCTTATCCTTACACTCGTCCTCGTACCGTGGCTCGTCTTTGTCGGCGTTCCCGCAGTTGATAAGTTCATGAAAATGCTTGTTT
This sequence comes from uncultured bacterium, assembly GCA_965365415.1. Lineage (GTDB taxonomy): Bacteria > Bacteroidota > Bacteroidia > Flavobacteriales > Flavobacteriaceae > Flavobacterium. The sequence goes on from CBDUBP010000131.1 coordinate 3,245, forward strand.
CAAAATCTTCAGAATAAGGCCGGATATTGGAACGGCGAACTTTTATAAAACATGCATCGATGGCCGTACTTGCATCCACATTGCCCGGGCGATTATTCGACGCAATAAATCAGAATGACATGACAAAGAAATTTGATGTGATAATCATTGGCGGAAGTTATTCCGGACTCGCCGCAGCGATGTCGCTCGGGCGCGCAATGATCAATACACTTGTGATCGATGCAGGCAAACCGTGCAACCGGCAGACGCCGCATTCGCACAATTTCCTGACCCGCGACGGATTTACACCGTCTGAAATTGCCGCGATAAGCAAATCGCAGGTAAATGCATATCCGACAGTAGAATTTTTTGAAGCATTTGCAACGTCTGCTACAAAGTCGGCCGATGGTTTTCAGATCGAAGTCGGATCCGGACAAAGTTTTGTCGCATCACAATTGATCTTCGCAACCGGAATTTCCGATATCATGCCGAATATCGAAGGGTTTGCGGAATGCTGGGGAACCTCGGTGCTTCATTGTCCGTATTGCCACGGTTATGAAGTGCGAAATGTCGGGACAGGAATTATCGGAAATGGCGAACAGGCCTATGAATTTGCAAAGCTGATTTCAAATTGGACAAACAAGCTGACTGTCTTTACCAATGGCGCCTCTGACTTTTCAAAAGTTCAGTCTGGTTCCTTGCGGAAACATGGAATTGACGTTATCGAAAGTGAAATTTCAGAACTTGAGCATGATCAGGGAAAAATTAAGAGGATTGTTTTTAAAGATGGAACATCGACTGCTGTAGAAGCGATCTATTCCCCGCGGCCTTTTGTCCAGCATTGCGCGCTTCCCGAAATGTTAGGCTGTGATCTAACTGATGAAGGTTACGTAAAAACCGATGGGATGCACCAGACAACAATTCCCGGAGTTTTTGCGTGCGGCGACAATGCTTCCCGAATGCGTACAGTCGCCAATGCAGTCGCCACGGGAACGGCAACGGGAATCATGGTAAGCAAGAGATTGATCATGGAAGGTTTTAATTAGGAGAATTTGTTTAAGGCGTTTAGAAGTTTAGAGGTTTAGAGATTAGAAAGATCAATGTTCTCTCATAAAAGAAAGACGTTGACAAAAAATTAAGAACTCGCTGATTACCTTTAAATAAAAAAGCCATGAATATATTAATGATACTCACTTCGCACGCCGACATGGAAAATACCGACCATAAAACCGGTATGTGGCTGGGCGAATTTACTGATCCGTATTATGAATTCATCGATAAAGGCTACAAGGTTACTTTGGCGAGTCCAAAAGGTGGCCAAGTACCGATCGATCCGCTGAGCACCATGACCGAGAACATCACATCGTCCAACCGCCGTTATCAGGATGATGATATAGTAAAGTCGGCACTGAAAAAAACACTGACCCTCGGACAGGTCAGCGCGAGTGAATTCGACGCTGTGTTTATTCCGGGCGGCCACGGACCAATCTGGGATCTTGCGACCGACGATAATTGCGGAAGCATCATTGTCGATTTCCTTGCAAACGAGAAACCCATTGCTTCCGTCTGCCACGGGCCGGCCGCTTTGATCAAGGCTTTCGAAATGGCGCCCGAGCTATTAAAAGGCAAGCGGATGACCGCATTTACGAATGTTGAAGAAGCGGTTGTCATGAGAACTGACAATGTTCCATACAAAGTTGAAACAAGACTTAAGGAATTGGGCGCGGATTTCCATTCGGCACTGATCCCGTTCACCTCGCACATCGAAATCGACGGCAATCTCATTACCGGACAAAATCCCGCCTCAGCCGGTCCTGCCGCAAAAGCACTGATCGAAATGCTTGAAAGCAAAAACCAATTCGACACGATCCCCGCCAATCAATGACCAAAGAATTAAAGAAGAGCAAAAAACCTCTGTATGTCTCGATTGGAATTTTTATCGGCTTGATTCTGGGTTATTTCCTGCTTCCGGGCGTCCGGCTGTGGTTAAATGAAGCCTGGTTGGTCCTGACAAGCGATAATGAAACGCTGATCAAAGATTGGGTATCGGGATTTGGATGGTTTGGCCCGTTGCTGATCATCATCATCATGGTCGCGCAAATGTTCCTGATCGTTATTCCATCGTGGCTGCTGATGATCGTCGCAATAGTTGCTTACGGTCCGATCGTAGGAAGCATTATCATCTTCGCGGCAATATTTTGTGCATCGACGGTCGGTTATTATATTGGCCATTATCTTGGTACGGATGCCGTGATGAAACTGATCGGCCCGAAATCGGAGCAAAAAGTCACATTATTTATCGAACGATACGGTATCTGGGCGATCATCATTACAAGGATAAACCCGCTGCTTTCCAATGACGCCATCAGCTTCATGGCCGGCATCCTGAAAATGGGTTATCGCAAATTCATTGCCGCCACGTTGGTTGGGATCGCGCCGCTGATATTCATCCTCGCCTATTTGGGCCAGCTCGACAGCGGATTAAAGACGGGTTTGATCTGGGTTTCGATAGTAAGTTTGGTGCTATTTATTATATTCGTCCGGCTCGACAAACGAAAAGCAAAACGGGAATAAAAATTAATAATGGATGTAATAAACAAACTTTCGGAATCGGCCGGCCGGGATGAAAGGAGAAACATTGCACTCGCTGAAGAAATCGTCGCCACAAACGACGTCCAAGCCGTTGCTGATCTTGTGCGGCTGCTCGACCATGCACATATTAAGTTTGTCAGCGGCAGTATTAAAACACTGTACGAGATTGGCGAGCGCCGTCCCGAAATGCTTGCTGACCATTTTGATAGTTTTATTCGATCTTTATCGGGAAAGTCTAACCGGCTGGTCTGGGGTGCAATGATCGCACTGGAAAAGATATCGCAGTCGCATCCTTTAAAGGTCTATGAAAAACTTAATGTGATCCTGGATGCGGCGGAGAAAGGCAGCGTCATTGCCAAAGACCATGCGGTCAAGATACTCGTTAACATTGCCCGTCAGACCGAGCATTCAAACGACATGCAGCTTTTGCTGATCGATATCCTCAAGTCCGCTTTCGTCAATCAGTTTCCATTTTATGCCGAGCAAACGGCATCGGTCGTGGCAGAAGAAAACAAACCACTATTGATCCGTGCGATTTCAGATCGGATGAAGGACATCGAGATTGATACCAAGCGCAAACGTCTTGAAAAAGTACTCAGAAAATTACAAAAAAAATAGCCTCTGTTATGGAGGCTATTTTTTGCTTGATCACTTATTCTTTTCAATCTTGCCCTTGCCAAAATTCGCGCGGTTCAGGGAATTGTTGTCAGTCGCATCGAAGTTGATCGAATTGTACGCGGCGTCACTAAGCAGCATGTCGGCTTCCTTCTCCTCCGCCAGCGTCTGCGTCAGCAGTTTTGCAGCATCGTTGGCGCCCAGGGTTCTGGCGAATGCGCAGAGCGTCCCATATGTTGCGATCTCGTAATGCTCGATTTTCTGCGATGCCGAGATGATTCCCGCATCGCGCACGGGCCCGGGAACCGTTTCCATGAGAATTTCTTCACCTTCTTTAATCAGTCCGGCCATGGCCTGGCATTTTTTCCCTTCGGCTTTTTCCCCGATCAGATCGAAAACTTTTTCAAGCCTTTCAACCTGGTTGGAAGTGACATTGATGTGATCTTTTATCGCAGATGCCAGGCTTTGCGAGGTCGCATTGGCCATCATCTTGGGAAGCGCTGCCAATAGCGCATTTTCCGCCCAATAAATATCTTTTAGCGAATCGACGAAAAGCAGGAACAGATCATTGGCGGCATCCGAAGCGGGCTTTACGATCTCAGCCGGTGATTTCATTTTTGCATCAAGGGTATTTTTGCTTTCAGTATTTTTCATAAGGTTTAGTTTAAGTTTGGTTCGCGGGTCCAGACGCGATGTTTCGACATGATTTCTATAAATTTCTTCGCTGTGCTTCCGGCCTTGCCGGTAACGATGCCTTCATCTTTGCCAAATGTCTTCGCGGCAAAACTTGCCTCCAGAAGCTTCGTGCCATCACCCTCGGC
>CBDUBP010000132.1:0-7231 GCA_965365415.1 uncultured bacterium
AAGTCGGTCTCAAGATCGGCTACAGCACCGGAAGCCACTTTATCGCTGCATTCAAGAAGAAATTTGCGACGACGCCAAAAAAATATCTAATGTCAATTAACGCCACCGCCAATACATGAAAGGAGTTCTTTTAGTAAACCTCGGGTCGCCGGAAAGTCCGGAGCCAAAAGATGTCAAACCATATCTCGATGAATTCCTGATGGATAAATACGTCATCGACGTTCCGTTCCTGTTGAGGGCACTGCTCGTTCGCGGAATCATTTTGCGCAAGAGACCGGAGAAATCGGCAGCCGCGTACAAAAAGATCTGGTGGGATGAAGGATCGCCGCTAATCGTATTATCCGAAAGACTTCACGAAAAAGTCCGGCAAAAAACCGAATTGCCTGTCGTGCTTGCAATGCGTTATGGAAAGCCATCCATCATGTCCGGACTGCAAAAGCTATACAATCAAGGTGTGGACGAGGTAATGATCCTGCCTTTATATCCGCAACATGCCATGGCGTCGACGGTTACGATATTTGTACTTGCCGAAGAACTTAGGAAAAAACATTTCCCGCAAATGAAATTTACCAAAGTCCCGGCATTTTATAATAAGAAGGACTATATCCGTGTGCTTGCGGAGTCGATCAGGAGGTCGCTTGAAGGCTTCAACTACGATCATCTTTTATTTTCGTATCACGGCATTCCGGAGCGTCACATCCGCAAGACCGACATAACCAATTCGCATTGCAAGATCAACAATACATGTTGTTTTACACCTTCTCCGGCACATGAATTCTGCTACCGCCATCAATGTTTTGAAACAACACGGCAAGTGGTCGAGATTTTAGGGATTCCGAGAGAAAAATATAGTGAAAGTTTTCAATCGCGACTTGCCGGTGACAAATGGCTTGAGCCGTACACCGATGTCGAAATCAACAAAATGCCTGCAAAGGGAATCAAGAATTTGGCGGTCGTGACGCCTGCGTTTGTCGCCGATTGCCTTGAAACGCTTGAAGAGATCGCGATGGAAGCCAATCATCAATTCAAAGAAAATGGCGGCGCAAATTTCCACGCGATTCCATGCCTCAATGACAACGACGAATGGGCTTCGGTTGTTGCGGACTGGATCAATGAATGGGCTGCAGCCGAAGTTCCCGCGTAAATGACAAAGGAAAAGGATGACTTAGGCACGGGCAAGATCACAAAACTGCTTTTACGGCAGTTGGTTCCGGCATCGGTAGGCATCCTTTTTATGACTGTCAATTTGCTGATCACGACCATTTTTGTCGGGAAATGGATCGGGCCGTTGGCTATCGGTGCATTGACAGTTGTTACGCCTGTAGCATTTTTCATTTCGTCAATCGGTTTTTCGTTGGGCGTCGGCGGAAGTTCGGTACTATCAAGAGCTTTGGGATCGGGAGATGAAAAGAAAGCAATCTCGGTTTTTGCGCATCAGATCCTGCTAACGATCATCATTACATCAGCTTTGGCTCTTGTTGGATTTCTTTTCAGCGATGAAATCCTCAAACTGCTTGGAGCAAAAGGAAAAATTTTAAATCCCGCGAAAGAATTCCTTTATCCGATTCTGATCGCCGCTCCGATACAGGCGTTCTGCGCGATGTCGAACAGCGTAATTCGTGCCGAGGATAAAGCGCCGTTTGCGATGCGCGCCGTCATCATCGCTTCTGTCGGAAACATTCTGCTCGACATTCTTTTCATCAGGATCATGGATATGGGCATTTTCGGGGCTGCTCTCGCAACAGCGCTGTCGTTTGCGATGTGCTTCTTGTACCTGATCTGGTTCTTCGTCTATAAAAGTAAACTACGCATAAAGCCTGCACACTTTATTCCGCAGCCAAAACTTATTGGAGAAATATCCGCGCTCAGCGGCACCACATTTTCGCGCCAGGGCGTCATTACAATTTTGTCTGTATTATTAAATAATTCCCTGTTTACGCACGGCGGCGAGAATGCCGTTGTAATTTATGGCATTATTAGCCGGATGCTGATGTTTGCGTTGTTCCCGGTCAATGGCATTACCGAAGGATTTCTGCCGATCGCCGGATTTAATTATGGTGCGGAAAAATTCGGTCGGGTCCGCGAATCAATAAAAAAATCGATTGTGTACGCCGGCGTTGTTGCGTGCGTCATATATGTTTGTGTTTTTATTTTTGCGGGATCGATCGTAAAGATTTTTACTGATGATCCGGCCATCATCCGCGACACGCCTGCAGCCATGCGATGGGTTTTTGCCGCATCACCGGTCATCGCGATCCAATTGATCGGATCGGGTTATTTCCAGGCGGCGGGCAAAGCATTGAAAGCACTTTTGCTGACACTGACAAAACAGGGATTTTTCCTGATCCCGTTAATCCTCATTTTGCCCGGATATTTTGGTATTTTTGGAATATGGGTCGCCTTTCCAATCGCGGACCTGCTGGCAACATCGGTCACGGGGATATTCCTTTGGCGCGAAATGCGTACAAAACTTAAAAGCTGATGGTATACGATTATCTTAAATCGCTTCATTTGATATTTGTCGTCACCTGGTTCGCGGGGCTGTTCTACATCGTCCGGCTTTTCGTTTATCAGGTCGAGGCACAGACAAAACCATCACCTGAACGAGAAATTCTCGCTGGCCAATATAAATTGATGGCTTATCGATTATGGTATATCATCACGTGGCCATCGGCGGCGCTGACGCTGATCATCGGATTATCGATATTATTCCTGACGCCGCGCGGAAATGCGGTGATGCAGCTTCCGTGGATGCATGTAAAATTCGGTTTGCTGATCCTGCTTTATGCCTATCATTTCAGTTGTCACCGGATTTTTATAAAACTACAGGCCGGCAACTATGCCAGGTCGTCCAATTATTTGCGGATTTGGAACGAAGGCGCGACATTGCTCTTGTTCGCGATCATTTTCGTGGTGGTGCTAAAGAATGCGCTGAATTGGATTTTCGGTGTCGCAGGAATCATTTTATTGATGGTCTTTCTGATGCTCGGATTCAAGTTTTATAAAAGAGTCAGGGAAAGAAACCAATCCTGATGGCCATTATTTACAGCATATCGAAACTTTCGCTTAGAATCAGGATTTTCCTGTCGATGATCATCTTAATCCTGATATCATCGATCCTGCTCGCATCGATATCTATCATTGAGTTCAAGAACGAAGCGCGCGTATATCATCAGCAACGTCTTGAAAACAAAGAGCTTGCGATCAAGGAGCACATCAACTACATATTATCGACGACGACATATCCGCTGACCACCGAAAATCTGCCGCTTATATTTAAAGACAGGATCTACGAGCTCGCCGACATTCACAACCTTGAGATCAATATTTACGGACTGGACGGCAAACTCCTCAAATCATCAAAAGCATCGTTTTCCATCGACAGCGTTTCACCACCGATTCCGAATTACATCCTGAAACTTGTACAGTCGTCTATTGAAAAACGCTACGTCGACATCCGGAACATCGACGGAAAGAAGAACCGTTCGTCGTACAGCCAGATCAAAGACGACAAATTCAAGCCCCTCGGGATACTGAACCTTCCGTATGTTGAAGATGACGGATTTTACGAAACGGAATTGCGGAATTTCCTCATTAGGCTTGGGCAGGTTTATTCATTCATGCTTTTGATCGCATTTGGGCTTGCATATCTGCTTTCGACGTACATCACACAATCGCTAAAAACGATTTCGGACAAGATCAAAGAGACATCGTTAAGCCAAAAGAACGAAAAAATCGTCCTAAAACCGAGCAGTAAAGAAATCAGCCTGCTGATCAGCTCCTATAACCGAATGGTCGATGAGCTCGAAGAAAGCGCGGTGAAACTGGCACAGAGTGAACGTGAGGAAGCGTGGCGTGAAATGGCAAAACAGGTGGCTCACGAGATCAAGAATCCGCTGACACCGATGCGCCTGACTGTTCAGAGCTTCCAGCGGAAATTCGACCCGAACGATCCGGATCTCAAGCAGAAGATCGATGATTATTCGAAGACTTTAATCCAGCAGATCGACACCATGAGTGCGGTCGCGTCGGCATTTTCCAATTTTGCGTCGATGCCGGCTCAACAGAATGAAAACGTCAATGTTGTCAGCGTTGTCGATTTGGCGCTCGATATCTTCAACGAGGATTTCGTCACATTCGAAAGCGATGAAAAGAAAATCATTGCCCGTATGGACCGCACGCAACTGATCCGTGTCATCACAAACCTGGTCAAAAATGCAATTCAGGCGATTCCGCCGGCACAGACTGATAAGCGGGTCGACGTCAAAATCCGCAAATCGAACGACAAAGTGCTGATTATCGTGTCGGATAACGGAACCGGGATCGAACCACAGCATGTCAGCAGGATCTTTGAACCAAAATTCACGACAAAATCGAGTGGAATGGGTCTCGGACTCGGCATCATCAAAAACATCATCGAAAATTATAAAGGAACGATTACTTTTGAAACTGAATTGGGCAAAGGAACCACATTCACCGTTTGCCTGCCAATCATAAATATTTAATCATGAATTACGAAAACATACTAGTAGAAAAATACGGTACGCTTGCCATGGTTACCGTTAACCGCCCGGAAAAACTGAATGCATTAAACAAAGCAACGATCTCCGAACTTGGAGCCGCGATCCAGGCGTTGGATTTTTACGGTGATATTCGTGTGATCATCCTTACCGGAAGCGGTGATAAAGCGTTTGTCGCGGGTGCGGATATTTCTGAATTTGCGAATTTCAGTGTTGAAGAAGGAGCCGACCTCGCTGCAAAAGGCCAGGAAACTTTGTTCGACCTCATCGAAAACCTAAAAACACCGGTGATTGCAGCTGTGAACGGGTTCGCGCTTGGCGGCGGACTTGAATTGGCGATGTCGTGCCATTTCCGTGTTGCGTCCGAAAACGCAAAAATGGGATTGCCGGAAGTATCGCTTGGCGTCATTCCCGGTTATGGCGGAACGCAGCGATTGCCACAACTTGTCGGAAAAGGGAAAGCGATGGAAATGATCATGACGGCGGCAATGATGACAGCATCTGAGGCAAAGGAGTACGGACTTGTAAATTATGTCGTTCCTCAGGCCGAATTGCTTGATTTCTGCAGAGGTATCGCCGAAAAGATTATGCGCAATTCGCCGATGGCAATCTCAAAGGCAATCGAAGCCGTGAATGCCGGATTCAATCGTGATGGTTACAAGGCCGAAATTGAAGGTTTTGGAAAGAGTTTTGGCACCGATGATTTTAAGGAAGGAACCACTGCATTTTTGGAGAAAAGAAAGCCGTCATTTTCAGGCAAATAGTTTCAACGATTTCTATTTTCCGAATTAGTGCTGAATTGATTTTAAATTTAACATCACAGACGGTTTTGCCGTATTGATATAAGTTCGGCACGGTTACATTTATAATGTGGGTAGGGGAAGATGTGGGGTTTATCCCTATGAAAAAAATCGCAAATGCAGTTGTGGTTCTGAAAATTTCTTCCTAATTGAGGATTGTGACCGATCCGAATTATAAATTCGAACAAAGTAGGGTTAAAGGCATTAATTACGAGCGTGTACTATTATTTTTGTCCGGTCCACTCCGCATGGAATTGCTGTAAATACAATTCCATGAACCGATGTCTGTTTGTCGCAATTTTTTTTGCTGATTCAGTCGACATCAAGTCTTTCAGCAAAAGAAGCTTTTCGTAAAAATGGTTGATGGTTGGCGCATCTGATCTCTTATATTCTTCTTTCGACATCTTAAGATTTGGATGAATTTCGGGATCAAATAGCTTTCGCCCTTTAAAACCGCCGTAGTTGAATGCACGTGCAATCCCAATCGCTCCGATAGCATCCAGGCGATCGGCATCACGGACGATATCCAGTTCCTTGGATTGAAAATCGGGCGCATGACCGCCTTTATATGAAACATTCTCAATGATTTTTATCACGTGATCGATCGTAAGTGAATCGACATCATGTGATTGAAGGAATTTGCGTGCGGTTTCAGGCCCGACGGTTTCATCACCATCATGGAATTTACTGTCGGCAATGTCGTGAAGAAGTGCGCCGAGGCTAACGACCAATTTGTCGCAGTCTTCTTCTTTAGCAATCAATAAAGCATTTCTATAAACACGTTCGATATGAAACCAGTCGTGGCCGCCTTCGGCATTTTGGAGCGTGTCTTTGACGAAATCAATCGTGCTTTCGATAATAGGCATTATTTGCTTTGTGGATTCTTAGATCTAAACTCTTGCTTCCTTTTGAACTGAAGAATGATGAATATCGAATGTTGAATGTTGAAGTACCTTAGGCGGGATCAACCCATTTAAAGATATGTGACTCTTTCGGGATGACAATTCGCTCCGAAATTTTGGTCATCCTATCGGGAAGTTTCATCAGGAAATCACGCGCTTTCTCAGCTTCCGGTGTCAGGTTCGTAATCGATGCGACATTCCAGCGGTCGATGAGTTTTTGGAGGATATCTACATAATCCGCAGAGGTGTACACGCCTATCCTTTGCGCCGAATCAGAAAAATGTTCAAAAGCGGCGCTGATCTTTTCGCCCGATTCGCGAAGAAACTGGGCAGGCATCACGATTTTGCGTTTCATCATATATTGGAATGCGAGCATCATTTCGCTTGGATCAACCTGGAAAATCTTGTTGACGAACTCGCTGTAGGCATGGTGATGACGCATTTCGTCTCCCGCGATCATTTTGCAGATCTTCGACAGCTTTTTGTCGCCGTAAGATCTGGCAAGCTGTGATACGCGGTTGTGCGAAACATAAGTTGCAAGCTCCTGGAAACTCGTGTAGACAAAGTTTTTGTACGGGTCGTTAGCCGTTCCGATGTCGAATCCGTCGGCAAGCAAATGTTGAGTCGTCATTTCGACCTCGCGCATGTTCACCCGGCCCGATAGATACAGATATTTGTTCAGCAGATCTCCGTGGCGGTTTTCCTCACTTGTCCAGCTGCGTACCCACTTCGACCAACCGTTTGGCTCGATCTGATCAACGCCTTCAACGGTCATCAGCCATGATTCATATGTTGGAAGCGCTTCCTCAGTAATTGTATCGCCAATGAGCACGATCCAAAAATCGTAAGGCAGGTCTTTTGCAATCTCACGCAATTCCTTTACCTCATCATAAAAACTTTCGCTTTTGGAATCCGGCAGAAAATCCGTTGGTTGCCAGACTTTCTCAACGGGAATAAGGTATTGATCGACAAAAGAGTCGATATCTTTTTCGAGGTGCTGCATGACCTC
>CBDUBP010000133.1:0-7185 GCA_965365415.1 uncultured bacterium
ACGGTCGAGGTCGCCAAGGCAACACCAATGTGTCCGAATCCATCAGGGCGTTCGACTGCAGCAATGGCGCAACAGAGGTGAATTTTTCATTAAGATTGTGGAGCTCGGCCACTTTCGCCGATACTTTCCGTTGTGCATGTAGGCCTGCAATTACGAAAATGGCGAGCAGCGTAAAAATTCTTTTCATAGTGTTTTATAAATATGGGAGTCAAATGTAGCTAATATTTTCACTTTCAAAAACTAATTGTCAGTTTTTCAGTAAGTTTCACTGATCAAAAGTGATAAAAAGCATTCTCCAAATGGTTGATGTCAAATCCATCCGGGGTTTTGCTGATTGCAATGATGTCAAATCGGACTTCGTACATTCCTTCGACAACGGAAACATATTGGTTTACAGCCTTAACCAGATTTTTGATCTTGGCCGGTTTTACGAAATCCTGCGGCAAACCAAATTCAATTCCCGAGCGCGTCTTCACTTCTATGATTGCAAGAATGCCATTCTTTTCTGCGATCACATCAATCTCAGCTTTTTCGAATGTCCAATTCTTTTCGAGTATCTTATATCCTGCCTCATCAAGATACTTGATGGCCAATTCTTCTCCAAGCTTTCCCAAATCGTTGTGTTGGGCCATTACTCGAATTTGACGACCGCCTCGCGATCATTGACGTCGATGGAAACCGTTTTGCCAAAAATCATTGCACGATTGTCCTTAAGATGTCCAGCAGGAAAATTATAGATGATGGGAAAATCGTAATCTTTAAGAACATCCTGGATGATCTCCTCTGAATTCTTGCCCCACGGAATATCATTGTCGTTCATGCTGGTCATACCGCCAACGATTACCGCACGGACACCGTCAAAATAGCCATTCCTGCGAAGGTTCATCATCATTCTGTCAATATGATAGAGATATTCATCCAGATCTTCAATGAATAAAATTTTGCCTTTGTAGTCGATTTCGGAAGCGGAACCCATCACGCTATAAAGTACTGAAAGGTTTCCACCGACAATTTCCCCTTTCGCAGTACCTTTTTTATTGAAAGCATGATTTGGAATCCTATATTCAAGCTGTTCGCCAAAAAGGGCTTTCCGCAATGATTCAACGGCATCGGGTGATGCTGAGCCGGCGCTGATTGCCATAATGCCATGTATGGTTTCGATTCCCATATTATTTAAATGACTATGCAGCACGGTAACATCGCTGAATCCAACAATCCATTTAGGATTTTGTTTAAACTTTGAAAAGTCGATTCTGTCAATGATCCGAACTGTTCCATATCCGCCCTTCGCTGCCCAGACCGCTCTGATCGAGGGATTATCGAGCATCTGCTGAAAATCCGTTGCGCGCTTCCAATCGGGACCGGCAAGTTGGTTCAGCTCTTCGCCTATGGTTTTGCCAACAACGACTTTCAATCCCCAGCTTTCTAAAAGTGCAATCGCAGATTGCAGTGCTGACGCATCTATTTTACGGGCTGTTGCAAGAATTCCAACAGTATCTCCTTTTTTAAGATATTCGGGTGTAATCATTTTTCTCTGGGCGTAAGTAACTTGGAAGTTTAATAATGAGATCAGGACAATAAATTTTACTGCTTTTACCATAAATCCGCCGGTTAACGCAAATATAAATAAAAGGCATGCGGACCATTCGTAAATATAAATCAATTTGAAATTTTTAATTCGTCGTGCATTTATAAACGCCTTCATCAAACTGATAAAAACACGTATTTTTGCACGAATTGTTTCTTATGGATTTCAAGCGTTATACGATTACGGCAGCGTTGCCTTATACAAATGGCCCAATACATATCGGGCATCTGGCAGGTGTTTATGTTCCGGCCGACATCTATGCCCGATACCTTCGTTTACAGGGAAAGGACGTTGCGTTTATTTGCGGAAGCGATGAGCATGGTGTCGCAATTTCTATGAAGGCCCGGAAGGAAGGTGTTTCCCCGCAGGAGATCATTGATAAATATGACGGTATCATCAGGAAATCTTTCTCCGATTTTGGTATTTCATTCGATAATTATTCACGTACCTCATCAAAGATCCATTTTGAAACTGCGAGCGAATTTTTCAAAAAGTTATACGACGAAGGGAAATTCATCGAGGAAACTACTGAGCAATTGTACGACGAAAAAGCCGGACAGTTTCTCGCCGACCGATTTGTAACGGGTACATGCCCTCGCTGCGGCAATGAAGAAGCATATGGCGACCAGTGCGAGAAATGTGGTTCAACATTGAGCGCCACCGAACTGATCAATCCAAAATCCGCGATTTCGGGTGATAAGCCGGTTCTAAAATCTACAAAACATTGGTTTCTGCCGTTGGATCAATATGATACATTTCTGCGAGATTGGATTTTAAAAGGACATAAGAATGACTGGAAACCCAATGTTTACGGTCAGGTAAAATCGTGGCTTGATGATGGGTTGAAACCCCGTGCAGTAACCCGAGATCTTGACTGGGGCATTCCTGTTCCTGTTGAAGGTGCCGACGGAAAAGTTCTTTATGTCTGGTTCGACGCGCCGATTGGGTATATTTCCTCAACAAAGGAATGGGCACAACGCATTGGAAAGGACTGGGAGCCTTATTGGAAAAGCACCGACACGAAACTTGTTCATTTTATTGGAAAAGACAATATTGTTTTCCACTGCGTGATCTTCCCGGCCATGCTAAAGGCAGAAGGCAGTTTCATTCTTCCCGATAATGTTCCGGCAAATGAATTCCTCAATCTTGAAAAAAACAAGCTTTCCACTTCAAAAAACTGGGCTGTGTGGCTTCATGAATACCTTGAAGAATTTCCTGGCCAACAGGATGTTCTACGGTACGCCCTGACTTCCAATGCACCTGAAACTAAGGATAACGACTTTACCTGGAAGGATTTTCAGGCACGCAATAACAATGAACTGGTTGCAATTTTTGGCAATTTTATCAATCGGGTTGTCGTGCTGACAAATAAATATTATGATGGCATTGTACCCGAGCCGGCTGATTTCAATGAAATCGACAAGCAGACATTGGACGCAATAAAAGCATATCCTGCGGTAATCAGCGATTCGATTGAACGATATCGTTTCCGCGAGGCGCTGAGCGAAATGATGAATCTTGCACGACTCGGCAATAAATATCTCGCGGACGAAGAACCATGGAAAATGATCAAGGTCGACGAGGTTCGTACAAAAACTCAAATGTTCGTCGCACTTCAGGTAGCTGCTGCTCTAAGCGTGGTATCCGAACCATTCTTGCCCTTTACCTCCGGGAAGCTTAAGGAAATGTTGAACCTCAACCAGTCACTTATTTGGGCTGACATTTCCGTAAAAAACAATTTGCTCGTTAGTGGTCATCAGATCGGAAAAGCGGATTTGCTTTTTTCAAAGATCGAAGATGCTGCCATCGATTTCCAGATCGAAAAACTCAACAATACCAAAACTTTGAATACTGCCGAAAATACCTCCGTGGATCCTCAAAAGGACCTGATTACCTACGAAGAATTTGCCAAAATGGACATTCGTACCGGGACTATTCTCGAAGCTGAAAAAATGCCTAAAGCAAACAAACTGCTTGTATTGAAAGTCGATACAGGCATTGATGTGCGAACCATTGTTTCCGGGATCGCCGAGAGCTTTTCGCCAGAAGATATAATTGGAAAAAAAGTTACGGTCCTTGTCAATCTCGCACCGCGCAACCTTCGAGGTGTCGAAAGCCAGGGAATGATCCTGATGACCAACGGGACCGATGGCAAATTAAGGTTTGTAAATCCTGAAGGCGATACGCAAAACGGCGAAACGATTAGCTAATGATACCTATTCTGAAAGTAATAGCGTTTGATGCCGATGACACACTTTGGGTCAATGAACCTTATTTCGAAGAAACCGAAAATAAATTCTGCCAGCTTCTTGAAGATTATTTATCAAAGCAAGGACTGTCGCAGGAATTATTTCGTACAGAAATCCAAAATCTTGCTTTGTATGGCTATGGTATCAAAGGCTATATCCTCTCAATGATCGAGGCTGCCTTGACTATTACCAACAACACAGTCAATGTTGAAGTCATCGCAAAGATTATTCAATATGGCAAAGAACTTCTGGAAAAACCTATCGAATTGCTTGATGGCGTTGAGGAAACCCTCGCAGCGTTAAAAGCAAAGTACCGCCTTGTAGTTGCCACGAAAGGCGATTTGCTTGACCAGCATCGGAAACTGACAAAATCAGGACTCGGACATTATTTCCACCATATCGAAGTCATGTCGGATAAGCAGGAAATCGATTACATCAAGCTTGTCAAACGGCTCGACATCCAACCCCACGAGTTTCTGATGATCGGCAATTCCCTGAAATCTGATGTTTTGCCCGTTTTACAAATGGGCGGCCATGCAATCCATATCCCATTTCATACAACCTGGGCGCATGAAAAGATCGATCATAAGGTCGAACATCAGAATTTCCGGCATTTTCCCTCAATTACCGAAATTATCCGTGAATTCTCCTAGCTTGTCTCGTCGATGAGCATTAATAGGTGCATCATTCCATTTTCTAAAAAGAGAATCTCCAAGCGATCGTTCATCGGCAGGGCATTCGACGCACAAAACTGATTTCGTGTTCCGACGCTACCTTGCATGTCATTGCAAATGCTGCAAACAAACTCCCGCTCGGCGATTCTCCCACTACAAAACAACGTGGTGATTTTTCGCGGGCTATTTTCCGAGCAGTAAAAGATCGGAAGCTACTACCTCAGTAAAGTATTTCTTGTCACCGTTCTTGTCTTCATAAGCACGATGTGTCAGCTTGCCGCCAACGGCGATCTCTTTTCCTTTCGTCACATACTTTTCCACAAGCTCAGCGGTTTTCCCCCATGCTACGACATTGTGCCACTGCGTGTCGGTGACCTTCTCGCCCTTTTCGTTTTTATACGTTTCATTCGTGGCCAGGGTCATCTTTGCGAGTTTTCGGCCGGACTCCAGCGTAATGATTTCCGGATCGTTTCCGGTGTTGCCAATCAACTGTACTTTGTTTTTTAAATTCATGGCGTGTAAATTTTTTAAATGGTTAATGAATTAAACTTTTCGTTGAGCAAATATCGTGGGTTGAGAATTCTAAAATCGGCAAGTAACCGATTGTAAACGGATACTGTCGTTTCAATCCGTTTGCATATGTAAATTATTTTTATATTTGATTGATACTCTGCCTTTTCGCAGGATTCAAAATTTAAACGCCAAACAGAATCATTATGAACAAGACATGCAAGGAATGCGGCGACAACATCGTAGGCCGCGACGACAAGAAATTTTGTGGAGACAACTGCCGCAGCACATTCAACAATCGCAGGAACAGGAATGCGACCAATCTTATCCGAAATGTAAATAACCATCTTCGGAGCAACCACCGGATCCTTCTTAATTTCGCTGTTCAAGGCAAAAAGACCATCAGCAGATCGGCATTACTGGAACAAGGCTTTGATTTTAATTCCTGTACCCATATCCGCAAATCAGCAAAAGGGAAAACTTACATCTTTCTATATGATCTGGGATATTCGCCCTCAGCAAATGACTGCTTTGTAATTTTTAAAAAAAATCGGACCACTTAACTTCTCTTTTTTATTCCGCCGAACTTCAGCGTACGCAATGTTAAAACCAATTTGCTATATTGCGTACAACTAGATCTGATCTTCACTTAGTATTTATGGATCACATTCCATTAAATGTTTTACTATACCTGTCGATATCGACCTTAATCATTTATGCGCTTAACAGAATACCTGTCGTGAAGCAATTTGCCGGATAAAGCACTTTGTTTCCTACACTTATAATTGACCCAAACACTATAAATTATGAGACAGAATCAGGAAACGTTTTACCAAGTCATTTTTCTCGGAATAATTATTTTTCTGGTGTTCTTCACCATGATGCCGCAGCAGGTTTCGACAGACGAAGAGCCGTTGGCCGAATTCTCAACCGTACGTGCACTCCGCCACGTTTCGAAAATCGCCGAGACGCCACATTTCACAGGTTCCGAAAATCACGGATTGACTGGGAACTATATCATTGCCGAACTTGAAAAGCTTAACCTTAAGGCCGAAATCCAGGAAGGCACAACCTTATCGGATTGGGGAAATCTTGCCAAATCGAGAAATATTATCACTAAAATCAAAGGAAGCAACAACTCCAAAGCTATGCTGCTGCTTTCCCATTACGATAGTGCTCCACATTCAGCTTCACATGGTGCCGCCGACGATGCGTCCGGAATCGCAACCATTCTGGAAGGGATCCGTGCATTCATTCACGGCAATACCGCACATAAAAACGACATCGTCATCGTATTCACTGATGCAGAAGAATTAGGATTGAACGGCGCGGCGCTTTTTGTCACAAAGCACAATTATGCCAACGATATTGGAATCGCAATCAACTTCGAAGCGCGTGGTACTGCCGGACCTTCTTACATGCTGATGGAAACAAATGGAGGAAACGCAGGTCTGGTCAATGGTTTTTCCGAGGCAGCGCCGACGTTTCCGGTGGCAAATTCATTGATGTACAGCATTTATAAGATGATGCCTAACGATACCGATCTGACCGTCTTCCGCGAACAGGGCGATATTCCGGGCTACAACTTTGCGTTTATCGACGACCATTTCAACTATCACACCGCGCAGGATGATGTGGCGCACCTAGATCATCGCTCGCTCAAACATCAAGGCTCGTATCTGTTGCCATTACTAAACTATTTTTCAAACGCCGACCTAAATAAGATCAAAAGCGCAGAGGATTACATATATTTCAATATCCCTTTCGCGTTTCTGAAATATCCGTTTTCGTGGATATTCTTTATGCTGATCGTCACCGGGATACTGTTCCTCTTCTTTGTTTTTATAGGCATTGGTCGTCGATCTCTGATTGTTCCGGAAATCGGCAAAGGATTCCTGCTGATGCTGGGCGCTCTGGCATCCGCCGGCATTGTGGCATATTTCGGATGGAAAATCGTTTTGGCGATTTATCCCGAATACGGTGAAATCCTGCAGGGCTTTACTTATAATGGCCATCTTTACATGCTGGCTTTCACTTTCCTCAGCGTGGCTTTATCATTTCTGTTCTACGCCAGAATATCACACGAAACTACCTTGTTCAGCTATGCCGTAGGTCCGCAAGTCTTGTGGCTGATCATATGTACGTGCCTTGCGATATACCTACC
>CBDUBP010000134.1:0-7074 GCA_965365415.1 uncultured bacterium
CTTCGAATCTCACCGGCCAGGCGGAATTTGCCTTTTATGCGGCACTCGATAAAATTGCCCTCATCGCTTTTTACAAGATACCAGCTGCCGGTGGATTTGTATACGGTTCCCGTCATGTGGCAAAGATACGAGTTAAGTCAAATGACGAAAGATGAAAGACGAAAGATAAAAGACGGAAAGACGAAAGTCGGAAACTCAGTCGTGCCAACGAGTGATCGAGTGATCGAGTGATCGAATAATCGAACTATCTAACAATCTATCTATTCCTTCTTGCTTGATATAACATTCTGCTGGTGCGTGATGCTCTCCTGATGGATGGCCTGGAAAAGTCGATGAATAAATTCGCTGCTCAGGTTGAGTTCCGAGCCTTCGGATGTCATCCGGTCGAGAACTTCGCGCCACCTTTTTGGCTGGAGGACCGCGACATTCCGTTCCTCTTTCAAAGCGCCGATTTTATCTGCGATCCGCATTCGTTTCCCCAGGACTTCAATGATCTTACTGTCGAATTCATCGATCTGTGATCGTAATTTCGACAACTCACGGACGAAAAAATCAGAATCGTCCATCGGGTTTCTTACGATCAGCCCTGAAAGGATTTCTGCCAGCATTGCCGGAGTAACCTGCTGGGCCGCATCGCTCCACGCATTGTCGGGATCAGGATGCGTTTCGATCATCAATCCATCGTAATTAAGGTCGAGTGCCTGTTGCGATGTTTCGGCAATCATTGCGCGCTTTCCGGTCATGTGCGACGGATCGCAGATCAGTGGCAGGTCGGGCAGCCTGTTCTGCAGTTCGATTGCCAGCTGCCATTCGGGATTGTTGCGGTACTTTGTTTTTTCATACGTTGAAAATCCGCGATGCACCGCGCCAATTTTCGTAATTCCTGCATTATAGATCCTTTCCAGCCCGCCCAGCCATAAAGCAAGATCGGGATTGACGGGGTTTTTCACCAATACGATTTTATCACTGCCTTTCAGCGCATCGGCAATTTCCTGTACCGCAAATGGATTGACCGTTGTGCGTGCGCCGATCCACAGTACATCGATGTCGTTTTCAAGGGCAAGCTTGACATGCGCGGCATTGGCGACCTCAACGGCCATCAAAAGTCCGGTTTCAGATTTCGCTTTGCGCAGCCAATTGAGGCCGATCGCGCCTACGCCTTCAAATCCTCCGGGACGTGTTCTGGGTTTCCAGATTCCCGCGCGATAAATTTTTACGCCGGCGTCTTTGACGGCATGAGCGACTTTCAAAACCTGCTCTTCCGTTTCAGCGCTGCACGGACCTGCGATTACCAACGGATGTGGCGCACCGAGGTCGTCAATCCAGCCACTAAATTCCTTAGAGTTTTCCAAAATTGGATTTTCACACAAAATTAGAAGCTATTTGCCAAAACGAATTTAATTTTCGGGCAAAATTTATTTTTCTGATTACTTTTGTTTCAAACTCCCCACATGTCGATCGAAGTCAGCAATATCTCCAAAAACTACGGCTCACAAAAAGCCCTCGACAGCGTATCGTTTTCAGTAAACAAAGGTGAGATCGTCGGCTTTCTTGGTCCGAATGGCGCCGGAAAATCGACGCTGATGAAAATCCTGACTACCTATCTCGAATCCGATTCGGGAATTGCACTGGTCAACGGATTTAACGTATCGGATGATAAAAAGTCGGTGCAGAGATCAGTTGGATATCTTCCGGAGCACAATCCGTTATACCTCGATTTGTATGTGCGTGAATATCTCGAATTCAATGCAGGGGTTTACAGCGTCAGCAAGAAACGGATCGACGAGGTAATTTTGCTGACAGGCCTGTCGCCTGAATCGCACAAAAAAATCGGCCAATTGTCGAAAGGTTACCGCCAGCGCGTCGGACTTGCCACGGCGCTGCTTCACAATCCGGACGTGCTGATACTCGACGAACCAACTACCGGACTTGATCCGAACCAGCTGATCGAAATCCGCCGCGTCATCAAAAATGTCGGACGTGATAAAACCGTTTTCCTTTCAACACACATCCTGCAGGAGGTTGAGGCGATCTGCGACCGCGTGATTATCATCGACAACGGAAAGATCGTTACAGATAAAAAGATCGACCGGCTTAATGAAGAACAGGAACAGATCATCGAAGTTGAATTTGACGCTGTCACCGATGAAAAACTCATCGCATCGATTCCGAACATCATCCGCTTTGCAAAATCAGGCAATTTATGGGAGCTCGCTTTTGCAGGCGATGCCGACATGCGGCCCGGTGTCTTTGATTTTGCCACATCAAACAATCTGAAAATCCTTCAGATCATGCAGAAATCGAAGAATCTCGAATCCGTTTTCAGGGACGCTACCGCAAAATAAATTTATCTTTTAATCAGCCTGACGATCGATCTGTAATTTTTTTCACCGATCACTGACTTTAACAGCAATGCCGCATATTTCGAGCTTTTCATCCGTCCGGATTGTAATTTCTCGAAATCAGAACGTTGGCTTTCGACCAATTTGAACAGGTCGTAATGAACAATATTCCGAAGCGTTCCATAAATGGGATTTCCCGGAAAGACAAACCCTTTTGGTGCGACCATCACCATATTCTGCTTGTACCACCAATTAATGTTTGGATTGTCCCAAAAAACCGGGCGCAGGATATCGTGCACTTCATATCCATGGACTTTGAATTTCGCTTCCCAATAAGTCAGGAATTGCTCGTTGATGTGATGCTGTCCGCCCTGACCCGGAATCGCTGCGGAAAACAATATCAATTGTCCCGCATTCACGAGGTTGGAAATAAATATATCCGCCGAATCAGGAGAAATATGTTCGGCAACTTCAAGGGAAACCACAAGATCGAATTTCTTATGAGTATTAAAAGGTTTTTCGAGATCTGTTTCTAAAAATTCGCTTTCCGACAAATGTGTCTTTAGCAATTCGCGGTTGACCCACGAACCATCTACACCTAAAACATCATCAGCACCGTGCTGTTTAAAGACATGAAGGAAGGTCCCGACGCCGCAGCCAATATCGATAACGCTTTTCGGATTAACGAGCTTCATGATTTCGGGCACGATCTCGTTTGGCGATTTCAGATTGTGGATATGCTCTGTATGAATGTATTTTTCTTCCATCATAGTTAATTGGTAAATATTAACCGGCCGTTATAATGTTCGTCGACGTCAACCGTTGGCGGCTCAGGATGGCAATAGACATTCCCCGTCGAATAAATGTTACCCGTAATTTGGTTGACCGGATGGACGTACATATGATTAGAGCCGCGATGAAATATATGAATGTCAGTCGCAGTCATTGCATCGGCGTGAAGTGGTCCGTTTCCTTCGTAAAATGCAGCAGTCAGCGTCTGTGTGGTCCCGCTCAGATAAAACCCGGCCACATTGTTTGATTCAATCCAGACAAGATCATTGTCGACTTCCAAATGGAAATCGCCGGTCCCGGCCTCGCTGCCATCAAGAGCTTCCAGCCGCAGCGATGGATAAGTTAAAAGATTCCCCGATGAAATTTTCTGCTCGGTCTTGCTGATGATATCGGTGATGTTCGGCGCCCGCACATAAACTGTCGTCACACCGTAGTCGCGCGTCCAGTTGCACGCGGTGTCATCGCGAAGCGTAAGCGTATTGTCTGTTACGGTTGCTTCAATTCCGTTAAGCAGATTTTCACCCGATACAATTGTTACTTCATAATCCGTACTTTGAGTAATTACGAGCGATATGCCTTTATGAACAATGATCTTTTGAAATCCGGATACATCAACGGTGCGCGAAACCATTTGGCCCGATTTCTTAAAACAATCTTCAACGGCTTCGCATCCGCAGAAGATCAAACCGATAAAAATCAAACCAAACAATTTTTTCATAATCTGGCACCGATGTTAAATTCCATTGCCTCAGCTAAAAAGCCATGCGTCTTTACTGAGACGCCGGCAAAATATTTCCCGCTAAAATAGTATTTTGCTCCGACGCGATCGTATATCTTATTTTCAACCTTAAAAGGCTGGTAGACATAATATCCGAGCTGCGCTTCGAACGAAAACCTGTTGACGAACATTTCGGATCCGATGAATAGACCTGCGCGTTTCCAGTCGGTATCAGGATCAATGTTCGACTCGGGATAAGCCGCAGATCGGTACCGGATATAGTCCTTCATGAAGTTTGAAAAGAATACCTCGGCACCGGCCTGAATTGAAAATTTACGCCCCAAACGCTTGTCGATGTAAAATCCCGGATGATAAAAAGCGTATTGTCCACTGCCGATGATCAGGCTTTCATTGACACCGGATCGAAGAACAAAGTTATATTTTATGGGTTCGGCGAAAGATCGTTTAATCGTATCCTTCTTGTACTGGCGATCTTCAGCAAAATCGTAGCCGATGCCAATGTTAGCGTTGTACGTGTTGACGCCGCTGTTCGGGGATTTGATCCTCCCATTCGAAAAATGGGTAAACACAAGTCCTGCCTGGAGATAAATCTTATCGAAAACGCGCTGTTTGTAATTCAGCCCTAAATTGGTGTTTTCCATAAATTTCGATCCGAACGCACTATTCCGATAATTCGTCTCGTTATCGTGTGGGTTCGTCGTCATGGCGATTCCCTGAGATACCTTCAGCTGCAGCCTGCGGCGCAGAAAATAAAAATTGTATTGAAGCCCGATGGCATAATTCCTCCCAAGGATCGGATTTTTGAAATCCTGATAAAGGACATACATGCCATAATCAGGATAATTGTAAGCCTGCTGCCATTCTTCTTCGCCATATGTTTGACGGACCACACCGACCATAAATCCTTCCGGATGCCCGGCGAGAAAGTGATGAAGATCCGGCGAATGCGGCATGATATTGCCCTGGAAGTAATTGATGTCGCCCGAAATCGTCTCGGCAAATCCCTGTGAAAATATCCGTCCACAAACGAATATAAATAGCAATAAAAGCTTCTTTGGCGGCATCGGCGCAAATATATTCTTTTTCAGAATATCGCTTTTGCGATCTGGCGGATGTTTTCGGATTTCCCCATCGAATAATAATGTAAAACAGGGATTCCTGCAGCAATCAGCTCGCGGCTCTGCGCAATGCACCATTCGATCCCAACCTGCTTGACGGCTTCCGCATCCGCAGCCTTGACTACGGCCATTACGAGGTCGTCCGGCAAGTCTACATTGAAGCGATGCGGGATCTGGTTAAGCTGTTTCTTTGTCGACAACGGCTTCAATCCTGGAATTATAGGTACGGTAATTCCCGCAGCACGGCATTTATCGACGTACTCAAAAAACTTGCGGTTATCGAAAAACATTTGGGTGATGATATAATCCGCGCCGTTACGTATCTTTTGCTTCAGGAAATAGATGTCGCTTTCCATGCTCGGTGCCTCGATATGCTTTTCCGGATATCCCGCAACACCGACGCAGAAATTCGTACATGCAGAGTTCTCGATGTCCCGGTCGATGTACATTCCCTTGTTCAGATTTGCGATCTGCGTTACCAGCTCAGACGCATATTGATTGCCATCCCGTTCCGCACGAAAATAGGTTTCGCTTTTTACGGCATCGCCACGAAGCGCCATGACATTCTGGATACCGAGGAAATCCATATCGATCAGGAAGTTCTCAGTGTCTTCTTTTGAAAAGCCTCCACAGAGGATATGCGGAATCGCATCGACCTGATACTTATTTTGAATTGCCGCACAAATGCCAACTGTTCCCGGCCTTTTGCGGACGATCTTCTTCTCGAGCAATCCATTTGACAGCTCTTTGTATTCATATTCCTCACGATGATAGGTCACATCGATGAACGGCGGCTTGAATTCCATTAGCGGATCGATGCTGTCGAAAATCGACTGGATGTTCTGGCCTTTCAGCGGCGGAAGGATCTCAAAGGAGAAAAGCGTATTGCCGTTGGCTTTTTGTATGTGTTCGGTGACTTTCATCTTTAACTTTTCGCAGGTGTTGTTACGATTCGTGATTTTCGGTTAATCATTTAAATTCGGCGAAAGCCATCTTTGAGCTTCATCGATCGAAATATTCCGGCGTTTTGCATAATCTTCAAGCTGGTCGCGCTGGATTTTCCCAAGTCCGAAATACTTGCTTTCAGGATTCGCAAAATAATATCCTGCAACCGAAGAAGCCGGCCACATTGCCATGCTGTCTGTCAGTTTTACGCCGATTTGATTTTCCACATCCAACAATTTCCAAATTGTCGGCTTTTCAAGATGATCAGGGCATGCAGGATAACCGGGAGCAGGCCTGATTCCTTTGTATCGCTCGGCAATCAGTTCATCGTTGGAAAGCACCTCGTCTTTCGCATAACCCCAGATTTCCTTTCGGATCCTTTCGTGGAGATATTCGGCGAATGCTTCTGCAAGCCTGTCGGCAAGAGCCTTGAGCATGATGGAATTATAATCGTCATGATCTGCTTTCAATCGATCAGACCATTCATCAACACCAAAACCCGTCGTGACACAAAAAGCGCCGATATAATCGCTATGTCCCGATGTTTTCGGTGCGACAAAATCCGCCAATGCAATGTTTGGTGCACCCTTGGTTTTAAGTGATTGCTGGCGAAGTGTGAGGAATCTGGCTTTTTCATTTCCAAGATCGTCAAAGACAGCAATGTCATCATCATCTAGCGTGTTTGCCGGAAAAATTCCATACACGCCTTTCGCGGATAATCTCTTTTCGCGAACAATTTGCGCAAGCATTTCCAGCGCATCGTCGTAAACTGATCGTGATTGTTCGCCGACGATCTCATCCTGCAATATTTCGGGAAACTTACCGGCAAGTTCCCACGTGCGAAAAAACGGAGTCCAGTCGATGTAAGGAACCAGCTTTTCAATTTCAATTTCAATGGCATTCACACCAAGTTCATTCGGCTTCACCGGTTTGTATTCGTACCAATCAATTTTGTATCTGTTTGCGCGGGCCTGATCTATTGACAGAAATTGCTTTTCACCTGCGCGTTTTAGATACGAATCGCGGAGCTGTTCGTATTCGGACCTGAGGTGATCAAAATAATCCTGATTTGAATCGGCGGAAAGTAAATTTCCTGCAACCGTGACCGCTCGGGATGCATCGTTGACATGCACGACCG
>CBDUBP010000135.1:0-7055 GCA_965365415.1 uncultured bacterium
ATTTTTACCAAAAATCCCTTCCATGGTTTTAAGCAGGTTCTGGCTCGCCATTTTCGTATCCTCGATAATTTATATAGTTGTCACTCTTTTTATCGGAAAGATATATTCTGTGGAATACGTCCTGAATGGCAAAAAAGATGAACCGATCCTCATTTCGGAAAAATACCTTGACGAACTGCCAAAGTCATTGCAGGACAGCATCAATACATCGGC
This sequence comes from uncultured bacterium, assembly GCA_965365415.1. Classification (GTDB taxonomy): domain Bacteria; phylum Bacteroidota; class Bacteroidia; order Flavobacteriales; family Flavobacteriaceae; genus Flavobacterium. The sequence goes on from CBDUBP010000135.1 coordinate 214, forward strand.
GGAGAAGACATTCATTGTAAATATGGTGACGTCCGACATTGATACGACCTACGTCTTTAAAAATAAGACGGTAAAAGTCTACAGCGGCATCCAAAAATCCGACGGGCTTTTGCCAACGGCGAAAAACACAGTCATCGACCTGATCATCCCGCTGATCGCATATCTTGCATTTTTCTGCGGGCTGATGCAGCTTTTGATAGATTCGGGAGCCGCTGAAATATTGGCCCGAAAGTTAAGTCCCGTTTTTGTAAAGGTCTTTCCGACGGTTCCAAAGAACCACGAATCAATATCTTACATGACGTTAAATTTTGCAGCTAATTTTCTTGGACTCGATTCTGCCGCAACGCCATTCGGACTCAAAGCGATGCAAAGCCTGCAGGAGATCAATCCCGACAAGGATCGGGCGAGTGATGCACAGATCATGTTCATGTGCCTTCATGCGGCTGGACTGACACTTATCCCGACATCTATTATCGGATACCGTGCAGCTGAAAACGCCGCAAATCCGGCGGATGTCATGCTCCCATGCATCATTACTTCGTTTATTGGGACGATTGCGGCTTTTGTCATTATCGGCATCAGGCAAAAAATCAATTTTAAAAGTGTCTCATTGATTGCTGTATTGATGGGAATTATCGGCGGGATCGTCGGACTATTGTTCTATATCAACAACCTGGACCTGATCGGGAAAAATTATTTCACGGGAAATCTTTCCGGGCTGATGCTGATCGCTATCATTGCCTTTACGCTGATTTTTTCATGGACAAGGGAACATAAGTTCAAAGCGCTTGATACGACGATCTTCGATTCGTTCGTAGTTGGGGCGAACAACGGTTTGAAAACGGGGATCGTGATTTTCCCGTACGTTCTCGGAATGCTCGTAGCGATCTCATTTTTCAGAAACAGCGGATTGTTCGAGATCATCAGCAACGGCATCGCATTCGTGTTTTCCAACATTGGTGTAAGCAAAGAAATAACAGACTCGCTGCCCGTGGCATTGCTGCGCCCGTTTAGTTCGGGAGGCTCGCGTGGCTTTATGATTGATGCAATGCGGACGTTCGGACCGGATTCGTTTACCGGGAGGCTTGTGACGATATTCCAATGCAGCGCTGAAACAACGTTTTATGTAATTGCGGTGTACTTCGGTTCGGTCAAGATCAAGAACACGAGATATACTTTGGGCGCAATGCTTCTTGTGGATTTGATCTGCGTGATCACTGCAATTTTCGTCGCCGGCTGGTTCTTTTAAAAAAACATTTTTATGGCAAATATCTTTGACAAGCAAACCAATGAGGACCTGTTGGTCAGGGTTGCAAAGCTCAGCGAAAGCTCAAAACCGCTTTGGGGCAAAATGAATGTCTCTCAGATGCTGCTTCACTGCCAAAAGCCGATGGAAGTTGCTACGGGGAAGCTGATGTTGAAAAGAGGCCTGATCGGATTCCTTTTCGGCAAAATGGTCAAGAACAATTTTCTGAACAAGCCTGAATTCAAGCAAAACCTTCCGACGGTCCCGGAATTCAAATCGGCCACAACTCCCGAATTCGAAAACGAAAGGCTTATGCTGATGGGATTCATCAAAAGGTTCGGCGACGAAGGACCGGCAGTGATCGCCAATAAAAAGCATCCTTTTTTTGGAGAAATGAACGATGAGGAGTGGGGAATTTTGAATTACAAACACCTCGATCATCATCTGCGGCAATTCGGGGTTTGATTATGCAGCTATTCCGGCTGTACGCGTCAAGTCCTCGTATGCAAGCCGGTTTTAAAGCTTATCGTCCGGCTTCTGAAGTCGCCGTTCGTTTCGCATAAAACGAAGGCTTCCACACTGCGGGCTTTTTGCTGCCATCCGGGCTGGCTCCATACGGTTAGTCAACAGACATCTCCGGAATTTCTCCTTCAATGATAAGATCGGCTTCCGTTGAGGCAATGATATGATCAACAGTTACACCGGGTGCGCGTTCAAGAAGTTTGAATCCGTTTGGCGTGATTTCCATGACAGCAAGTTCGGTAACGACTTTCTTAACGCAGCCAACACCCGTAAGCGGAAGCGTGCATCTTTTCAAAATCTTCGATTCGCCTGCTTTATTGACATGCATCATCGCCACGATAATGTTTTCGGCAGATGCGACCAGATCCATCGCTCCTCCCATTCCCTTGACCATCTTTCCGGGAATTTTCCAATTTGCGATATCGCCGTTTTCGGCTACTTCCATTGCACCCAAAATGGTGAGGTCGACATGACGGCCACGGATCATCCCAAAACTTGTAGCCGAATCAAAAAACGAAGCTCCGGGTAAAGTCGTGATCGTTTGTTTTCCCGCGTTGATCACGTCTGCATCTTCATCGCCTTCAAAAGGGAACGGTCCCATTCCGAGCACGCCGTTCTCGCTTTGGAATTCAACACTGATGCCTTCGGGGATATAATTCGCAACTAGGGTAGGGATTCCAATCCCGAGATTTACGAAGTATCCGTCTTTGACTTCTTTGGCGATACGGCGGGCGATGTCTTCTTTTCCGAGCATATTATATAATTTGAAAATTTGAAGATTTGAAAATTAGGACTTCTTACTGGTTGAAATTATCTTGGAAATGATTAATGTAATAGCTTTTAAGTTATTTTGTAGATCTGGTGGCGGTTCAGGATAATGTTCCGAAATTGAACACAATTCAAACCAGTATTTCAGTTCATCGGCTTCTTTTGCAGCAATTTTAAATTTATGAATAAAGTCGGCTTTGCTCTCCGCGTTCTGTGCCTCCCTGATATTTGCTCCGATTGAGGTCCCGCTCCTAAATATTTGCGAAGCCATATCGAATCGGTTATTTCTTCGAATTGTTTCAGAAAATGAAATTACCTGTACTGCAAGATCTCGGCTTTTTTGTATTATAGGATTGTCTTTATCATTGCGCATTCTCAAATTTGGGATTTGAAGGTCGAATAAATCTATGGTTTTTCCGCAAAATTCTTCAAATTTTCAAATCCTCAAATTTTCAAATTCTCTTCCTAACGGTTCTCTGCTCGATCCTCTTCTCATATTTCTCGCCCTGGAAAATGCGGTTTACTAGGATTCCCGGAACGTGGACGAAATTCGGGTCGAGTGTTCCGACGGGAACGAGCTCTTCGACTTCGGCGATGGTAACCCTTGCGGCGCCTGCCATGCACGGATTAAAGTTTCGCGCCGTGCCCTTGAAAATAAGATTTCCGGCCTCATCTCCTTTCCATGCTTTGACAATTGCAAAATCGGCTTTGAAGGCATATTCCATTACATGCATTTTGCCGTTGAATTCGCGCGCTTCTTTACCTTCGGCGACTTCTGTTCCATAACCCGCCGGGGTAAAGAATGCAGGAATTCCGGCTTGTGAAGCGCGGCATCTTTCGGCGAGCGTTCCCTGCGGTATCAATTCGACTTCAAGCTCACCCGAAAGCATCTGGCGTTCGAATTCTGCATTTTCTCCGACGTACGATGAGATCATTTTTTTGATCTGCCGTTTGTGGAGCAGCAACCCAAGTCCGAAGTCATCAACGCCGGCGTTGTTTGATATGCATGTCAGATTTTTGGTGCCTTTCTTTACAAGTTCGGCGATGGCATTTTCGGGAATTCCGCAAAGCCCGAAGCCTCCGAGCATGACGGTCATCCCGTCTTCAAGCCCGTTAAGCGCGTCGGTGACGTTGTTTACCTTTTTTTTGATCATAGTTCGTATTTCTAGCCCGGATGGCAGCGGCATCCTCTTGCAAACCTCGCAGGTTTTTAAAACCTGCGAGGTTTAAGCAAGAGATACAGCGTACAGCCGGATAAAGCTCCTAATTATAATTCGAATTCTTCCGTACTTTGAATCACTTCTGTGGAGTCAACCACTTTTGGCGGCGCCCAGCAGTCGACCTTGATTGACAGGTTCTTCGGCCGTTCGAAATCGCCTTTCGATATATTCAATTCTTCGTCTTCGTAACATTTCTTCATCATGATCCCCCAAATCGGGAGTGCGGCAGTCGCACCTTGCCCGTAGGTAATACCTTTGAAGCGCGCCGACCGGTCTTCATTTCCAACCCAAACACCCGTGGCAAGATTCGGAACCATGCCGACAAACCAGCCATCGGATTGATTCTGTGATGTTCCCGTTTTCCCGGCAATCGGATTCTTGAAAACATACGGATATCCTGTTACCCGATTGTAGCCGTGCCCGCCGCCGGATGTACGAAGGCGAGCGCCAGATCCGCTTTCGGTAACTCCCTGGAGCAGTTTGATGACGGCAAATGCAATGTCTTTGTTCAGAACATCGTGCGATTCAGGAATCGCCTCATACACGATCACGCCATTCTTGTCTTCGATCCTCGTAATGAATTGAGGTTTTACATAAACACCCTGGTTCGCGAATGTGCTGTATGCCGCGACCATATCGTGAACGGTGATTTCGACTGCGCCGAGTGCGATCGATGGCTGTTCGGGGATTTCAGACTGTACTCCAAGTTTGTGTGTAAGATCGACGACCGCTTCCGGACCGACTTTATCGATAAGTTTCGCAGAAACGGTATTGATCGAAAGTGCGAGCGCGCGTTTAAGCGTAACCATTCCGCGGTGTTCATGGTCTGAATTATTCGGCGTCCATGTTTCAGTGACGTTGTGTCGACCTTTCGGGATCGTATACGGCGCGTCGATGATCGAATCGCAGGGCGACATGTTGAGATGTTCGATCGCTGCCGCGTATACGAACGGCTTGAATGTCGATCCAACCTGACGCGCTCCCTGTCCGACGTGGTCGTATTGGAAAAATTTATAGTTAATTCCGCCCACCCATGCTTTTACATGGCCGGTTCGTGGTTCCATCGACATGACGCCTGTCTGGAGGAATGATTTGTAATATCGGATCGAATCGTTCGGGGTCATGATCGTGTCGCGTTCGCCTTTCCATGTGAAGACAGTCATCTTTGTTTTGATATCGAAAGATTTCAGGATGTCGTCGTCCGATTTATCCTGTGCTTCCATGACACGCCACCTTTCTGAATTCTTACGTGCCTGCATCATGATCTTTTCGGTTTCTTCTTTTGAAATCCGTACGAAAGGACGATTCTTATTGTCTTTCTGCTGGCTGTTGAATTCCTCCTGAAGATTTGGAAGGTGCATCGCGACGGCTTCTTCGGCATACTGCTGAATCCGAGAATCGATCGTCGTGTGGATCTTCAGTCCGTCCTTGTAAATGTCGTATTCACTGCCATCCGGCTTCTTGTTTTCTTTCGCCCAGCCTTTCATATAGTCGCGAAGATATTCACGGAAATATGTGGCCGTACCTTCGTGATGACTTTCGGGCTGGAATTTCAGTGCAAGAGGTTTCTTTTGATATTGCTCTTTTTGCTGGGCTGTCAGGAATCCGTTTCGCTCCATCTGTTTCAGGACAAGATTGCGGCGCGCTACAGTTCGTTCCGGCCTTCTTACAGGATTGAAAAGCGACGGGTTATTGAGCATTCCAACGAGAAGCGCACTTTCATCAACAGTGAGCTGACGCGGTTCTTTCCCGAAATAAACTTTCGCTGCAGATCGGATCCCAACGGCTGTATTCACAAAATCCGCCTTGTTGAGGTACATCGCGATGATCTCGTTTTTGGTGTATTGACGCTCGAGGCGTGTTGCGATGATCCACTCCTTTATTTTTTGGACGACACGAAACGGAAGGAAACGCGATCCTTCGCCATGGAAAAGCAATTTTGCCAGCTGCTGCGTGATCGTACTTGCGCCGCCGCGGGTTCCAAGGCTTGCGGTGGCCGTCGCCGTACGCCGAAAGTCGATTCCGGAATGCTCGTAAAAACGTTCATCTTCCGTGGATATCAGTGCATCGACCAGATGCTTTGGCAAATCGCTATAGCGGATCGGCGTCCTGTTCTCATTATAGAATTTGCCGATGGTCACGCCATCAGATGATATGATTTCTGTCGCGAGGTTAGAATCCGGATTTTCAAGATCTTCAAATGAGGGCATCGTGCCAAAAACGCCCCATGACGCGAGCAGGAAAAACAGCAGGATGCCGACAAGGCTGTAGGCGAAAATCCTCCAGAATTTATTTTTATAATACGTGATGTCCTTTTGCTTTTGATTTTTGCGGGCCATGTTATTTTGCTGGTTCTATCCTAAATCCTACTTCTGTTATTCCCTTTAACGCATCAACGCCTGAAATCTTGCCCGATTCACGAACGGCGTGCTGGATGCGGACTTTATGCAGGCCTTTTTTGAATTTGACATTTTCCTTGTAAATAAGCTTGCTTTCCTTGATGTCGGTGAATCCGTCGCCGAGCAATTTTCCTTCGGCATCGGCCATGATGTATTCGAGCGTGTCGACTTTAGTCATCCGGTCGGGCTGGTCCATCGAAACGATCAGGAACAGGTTATTGAACGGATAGTCGTTGTTGGCGCGCAAATTCACGAAAAGATCATACGATTTTACGGTGTCAAGTTCTGGCAATTCGAAGGAAATGATCGAATCCCTGTGCCACGCTTTGCCGACTGATTTGTATTCATCGAACACACGCGTTTTGTCGCATGAAGCAATGAATAACAACAAAAGAAATAAGCAAATGTTACTTCCTGTTTTCATTGCGGTTGTTCGGGCTTTGGTTGTTTCCTGGAGGGCGATTGTCTTTTGGCGGACGTGGTCCTTGCTGACGCTGTTGTGATTGCTGACGCGGCTGCGATTGCTGGTTCTGGCCTTGTGGGCGCGGCCCCTGATTCTGCTGCCGCGGGTTTTGCTGATGTGGCTGCGACTGCGTTTGCGGCTGACCGCCACTTTTTACATCTTCACGCCTTTTCTTGTTCGGCTTCTTTTTGCGTTTTGGCTGGTCGAACCGGGTGAGGCTTTCC
>CBDUBP010000136.1:0-6999 GCA_965365415.1 uncultured bacterium
GTCCGCACATCGCTCGGAGTAGAAATCAGGAGCAAGTCGGTCGTTCTGACTAACGGAACTTTTTTAAACGGGCTGATTCACATCGGAGAAAAACAATTTGGCGGAGGACGGGCAGGCGAGAGTGCCGCATACGGAATCACGGAAGATTTAATCAACGTCGGATTTGAGGCCGGGAGAATGAAAACAGGCACGCCGCCACGGGTTGATGGGCGTTCGCTTGATTATTCAAAGATGAACGAAGAAAAAGGAGATGCGGTTCCGTCGAAGTTTTCGTATTCCGATGAAACTCGTCCGCTAACGGAACAGAAGTCGTGTTATATGACCTACACTTCAGAGCACGTCCACGATCTGCTACGTGAGGGGTTTGATCGTTCGCCGATGTTTAACGGACGTATTAAAAGTTTGGGTCCGCGGTACTGCCCATCGATTGAAGATAAGATCAATCGTTTTGCCGATAAGGATCGGCATCAGATATTTGTTGAGCCCGAAGGCTCGAATACGATCGAAGTCTATGTAAATGGCTTTTCGACTTCGCTGCCTGAAGATGTTCAGTTCAAAGCATTGCGTTCCGTGGCCGGTTTCGAGAATGTCAAGTTCTTTCGTCCGGGTTATGCAATAGAGTATGACTATTTTCCGCCAACGCAATTAAAACATACGCTCGAAACCAAGCTTGTCGACGGACTTTATTTCGCCGGGCAGATTAATGGTACGACAGGGTATGAGGAAGCCGCATCGCAGGGACTGATGGCAGGAATCAACGCAGCATTAAAAGTTCAGGAAAAAGACGCAATGATTTTGAAGCGTGATGAAGCTTACATCGGCGTTCTAATCGACGATCTTATCACGAAGGGAACGGAGGAGCCATACAGAATGTTTACCTCACGCGCGGAGTACAGGACGCTTTTACGTCAGGACAATGCTGATTTCAGGCTTACGCCGATGTCATACGAAATAGGCCTTGCCTCAGAAAAACGCATGCGTCGAATGGAGAAAAAACTCAAGGAATCTGAAGAGATGGTTTCTTTTTTTAAGGACACCAGTATCTTGCCTGAAGAAGCCAATCCGGTCTTGGAACGCAAAGGTTCTGCCTTAATGAACCAAAGCGATAAGATGTTCAAGGTGTTTTCGAGGCCGCAAATCGACTTGAATGACATTCGCGCATTTGATAAGGTCCGCGAATACATCGAGCACAACGAACTCGACGATGAGATTGTGGAGCAGGCCGAAATCCAGGTCAAATATTCCGGGTATATCGAAAAGGAACGAAACAATGCAGACAAGCTTACCCGACTTGAAGATGTGCGCATTCCTGAAAGCTTCGACTACGATCGCCTGAAATCCCTGTCACACGAAGCAAAAGAAAAATTCAAGCGGATCCGTCCGATCAGCATCTCTCAGGCCTCACGGATTTCCGGAGTCTCGCCGAGCGACATTTCCGTTTTACTCATTCATATGGGCCGTTAGTTTCACGTGGAACTTTGCTGTAAACCCTTACCATTGTTGCATTTATGAACATCGACAAATCACGTCTTAAATTTTTCCTGTCTACTGCCGACCATTCCGTAACCAAGGAACCTTACGAATTGTATCATGATTCCGGACTGGATATGCTCATAACTTTGCCTCAGCCTGAACCCTCAGAAATGGGCAGATATTACGATAGTGACGCATATATTTCTCACACCGACGGAAATCGCTCATTATTTGAAAAAGCTTATCAGGCCGTAAAGCGCATTGCGATGCAGCGAAAGATCGACCTTATTAATTCGGTTTCTAAGAAAGGAAACCTGCTCGACATCGGTGCCGGAACAGGTGATTTTCTGGCCGAAGCAAAACGAAGCCGTTGGATGGTTTTCGGTTCGGAACCAAATCAAAAGGCGCGCGATATCGCAGCGAAGAAGACGTTGGGTTTATTTCCGGATACGTCCGGATTTGAAGATCAGTCGTTCGAAGTCATTACAATGTGGCACGTTTTGGAGCATGTGTACGATCTTGAAATGCAAATCATGGAGCTGAAACGGTTGCTTAAAACCGACGGAACGATTATCATTGCGGTGCCGAATTTCAAGTCGTTCGACGCAAGAATATACGGCAAATTCTGGGCGGCGTACGATGTTCCCCGGCATTTGTGGCACTTTTCGCGGACATCGATTCGGAAGTTGTTCGGAAATCATTCGTTTAAGGTGGTCGACGTACTACCCATGAAATTTGACGCATATTATGTATGCTTGCTGTCTGAAAGATATAAGACAGGCAAGATGAATGTGCTGCCCGCAATACTCAATGGATTGAAGTCAAATTTGAGTGGTGCCAAAACAAAAGAATATTCGTCACACATCTACATCATCAAAAACAAATAAAAACTATTTTTGCGCAAATTAATTTTAAAGAAAATGAAAAGAACCATTCTAGTGATCGTCGCAGCTGTCGCAATCGCATCGTGTAATAAGTCAGCTGAAGTAAAAGAGGCGAAAACTGCATATATCGATACAGCGAAGCTGATGGAAGAATACACAGCAGCAAAAGATATTGAAGAAAAGTACAAGCAGAAAGGCGTCGAAATGGGGCGCGAACTCGAAACGGAAGTCAGTAAGTTCCGGACAGAAGCGGAATCTTTTAAAGCAAACGCCCAGGCGAACGGCATGGAATGGGCGCAGAAAAAAGGCGCGGAATTAAGGCAGCGTGAACAACAGCTGACGTATGCACAACAAGCGTTGATGCGTCAATTACAAGATGAAAGTGGCAAAGAGCTCGACACTTTGGTAAAGCAGGTGAAAAGTTTCATTCAGGATTACGGAAAGGAAAAGGGTTATGATTATATTTATGGAACCGGCGATGCGGCTACCGTTTTGTACGCGCAGGAAAAGTACGACATCACTAAAGAGGTTGTTGCATTGTTGAACGATAAGTATAAGTCTGAAGGCAAAAAAGAGTCGCCAGATGACAAAGCAGAAGCAACAACAGAAACCAAAAAATAAATTTAACCCTCAATTTGAGGGTTTTTTTATACCTGGAATTCACTTAGAATTTTTATTTTGCCAAATTATCCTTTAAGCCATGACAGATACAATCGAAGCCGCAGATTACGTACTCAAATTCATCAATCAGACCGACAGGCCAATTTTCCTGACAGGCCGTGCAGGTACAGGAAAGACTACGTTGCTCCGCGAGATCATCCGGACGACACATAAAAATACCGTAGTGGTTGCGCCTACGGGTATTGCGGCGCTAAATGCAGGCGGCGTAACCATTCATTCGTTATTTCAGCTGCCGTTTGCAACGTTCGTTCCCGAAGATATTCCGTTAGATTCACATTCTATCAGATTGGAAACGCCTCGATCGCTTAAGCGGCATTTCCGGGTTTCAGGTTTAAAGCAAGCCGTGATCCGAAGCCTCGAACTATTGATCATCGATGAAGTCAGCATGCTGCGTCCCGATGTGCTTGACGCGATGGATTCGATGTTAAAGCATATCAGAAAGAACAATCGGCCGTTTGGCGGTGCGCAGGTGTTGTTCATTGGAGACCTTCTGCAGCTTCCACCCGTGATTAAGAATGATGAATGGCGTGTTCTTTCAAAATTTTACAAGGGTAAATACTTTTTCCATGCAAGGGCTACTTCAGCGCAGTCGCCAATCTATATCGAACTGTCGAAGATCTATCGACAGAGCGACGAGGCATATATTTCGGTGCTCAACAATCTGAGAACCAATAAGATTACAGCTGACGATCAGGAATATCTCAACCAATTTGTAAAACCTGACTTCGATTTCAGCAGTAATCGCGGATTTATTGTGTTGACAACCCACAATGCCAAGGCAGACAGGATCAATCACGATGCTCTTGAAGATTTGGAGGCGGAATCGCTAAGTTTTCCGGCTGAGATCACTGGGGAATTCCCGGATCATATTTTTCCGTGCGAAAGAGTTCTTCATCTTAAGGAAGGTGCTCAGGTGATGTTTATCAAGAACGACACATCGCAGGAGCGCGAGTATTTTAATGGTAAAACGGGCGTCGTGAAAGCGCTGTCTGAGGCGGAAGTGCTGGTTTATTTTCCCGATGAGGATCATACGATTGAAGTCGAAAAATTTGAATGGCGGAACATTCGGTATTCTGTTGATGCTGATACGGGAGAGATCAATGAAGAAATCGTCGGCACATTTTTGCAGTATCCGTTGAAACTCGCTTGGGCGATTACCATCCATAAAAGCCAGGGATTGACTTTTGAAAAGGCAATTTTGGATGTTTCACAGGTTTTCATGCCCGGACAGGCTTATGTTGCGCTGTCGCGTTTGCGATCGCCCGAGGGACTGATCCTGCTCGAACCGCTAAAAATGAACGGCCCGGCGAGTGATGATGATGTAATTGAATTTTCGGCGAATCAGCCACACGTGGAACAACTTGATTCGGAACTAAAAAATGCAACCTTCTCATACCTGCATTCGCGGCTTCGCAGTGCATTCGATTTCCGTAACCTTCTCGGTGTTTGGCAGGATCATTATCAGAGTCGAAGTGGAAAATCCAAAAACGTGAAAAAGCCGTATGTTGACTGGCTGCGTGCTGTTGTTGCGGGGATCGATGCCTTAAATGATCCCGCATCCAAATTTTTACTACAGATCGACCAGCTTTTTTACGCGCAGAAACCCGATTTGGAATACATCTCGGAAAGAGTGCATGCGGCCTTTGATTATTTCTTTCCAAAGCTTGATCAAGTGACAATTTCACTCGATTCCAAACTGCAAGAATTGATAGCAGCGAAGAAAAGTAAAGGTTTATTTGAGGAGCTCAAATCGGTTGAAGAAGCGCACACCTCGTTTTTGATACAGCTTATGGCTGCAAGACTCATGACTGACGTTGTCCGCAGGGGCATGGAAATCAATAAGGAAAACCTGATTTCGCAGCAGATGCTTGACTATCGTCGTCGGCCAGAAGCACACGGAATCGAATCTGCAGCCAGAATAAAAGAAAAGACCGTCAAAAAGCATACGGTAACCGAAACGTTCGAACTATGGCAGCAGGCAAAAACCGTCGAAGAAATTGCGGATATCAGGAAACTTACCAAACAGACGATTTGTACCCATCTTGCAAAACTGATCCGCGAAGGAAAAGTCGGCATTAGCGAAGTCATGTCTGAAGAGAAGCAAGCGGAATTGGAAACCGCCTTTGAAGGATTTGACGGAGAAACGCTGAGCCCGCTCAAAGAGAAATACGGCAATGCCTTTACGTGGGACGAACTCAAATTATATCATGCACATCTCAGCCTAGCCAGTACACAGCCATCACCGCAGGAATGAAGTAAATGCAGATGGTTCGCGCGCCATCATAGTCTTTTGCGATTCGCTGGCCGAACAGGAGCAAAATCAAGGCTATGCAGCTGAAAACGGCTCCATAGAACCCGAATGTGCGTCCGCCATTACGCAACAGCTCGATGACACCAACGACGCACATGATTCCGGCAGCCAATTCGATCGCGAGAATGATTGCGAGCGCAGCGCCGACATTCCGGCGAAGTATTGTTTTGGCAAAATGTTCAGTAAGCCAGGAAACGTTCGCCCGCCAATCAGTGACTTTATCATAACCCGATTGAATGAAAGTAACCGAAAGGAACATCAGGATCAAAATGGATGCAGCATTGTTCATGGCTTATTTCTTATGTATTAATCGCGTCAGTTTGATGGAAAGGTCAGTAAGGATGATTTTGGCGTTGCCATTCCGTTCGATATGATAGGCCGCGTCGGAAAGTTCTTTGAATATTTCAATGATATTATTCCCGTTCACGAATGGCGCAAAATTCTCCATCTTAAATTTATCGATCTTAGGTTCGACATACACCAATGTCGTCGCTTGATAATTAAGCAAAAGCGCCTGCCGGAACATTTCGATGCAATAATTGAGAAACTTCTTCTGCGCTTCACGGCCAAGTCCCGCAATATTCTCGCTCCAGGTGATCAGGTCGCTGATTGCGGCAGCATTTCCTTTTGCCCGAAAAGCGGCCCTGACCCACAGGACAAACCATTCCTCGAACGGTCTTTCATCGTCATCTTCGTGCAGCAAATGCAATGCTTTTGCGAAATTTCCCTGCGCACGCCGTGCAATGTTTCGAGCGATCATCGGATCGGTTTTTTCACGTGAAACCAGCGCGTCGGCAACAACCGATTCCGCGATTCTGTTAAAATAATGGATCTGGCATCGGGAGCGTACCGTTTGTAAAATGTCTTCATCGCTTTCACAAACCAGGATAAGCAGCGTTTTCTTAGGCGGCTCCTCAATAATCTTCAGAAGCTTATTTGATGTCTCAACATTCATTTTCTCGGCCATCCAGATGATTGCGACTTTATAGCCGCCCTCATAGGACTTTAATGCGAGCGTTTTAAGCACTTCCTGCGCATCTTCCACGCGAATCATTCCCTGTTTGTTCGCCACTCCAAGCACGTTATACCAGTCGGATATAGTGCCGTATGGATTTTCAGAGACAAATTTTCGCCAGTCGAGCAGGAAATCCATGCTCTTCGGATTTTTTTTGACGTCTTCGGTCGTAACCGTTGGATAGATGAAATGCAGATCCGGGTGTGCCAGATGTGCGAATTTTAAGTTGCAGGCTTCGTTTCCACCGGTATTGTCGGCACCTTTATTTCTACAGAGAATAAATTGAGCATACGCAATGGCCATAGCCAGGGTTCCGCTGCCTTCAGGGCCCACAAATAGCTGGGCATGCGGAATCCGTTCTTGTGAGGCGGTTCGGATAAGGTGGTTTTTCAAGTGTTCCTGTCCGAGGATTTCTGAAAACATCATGCGCAAATATAAATGAAATCGACCAGCAACGGCGGCGGTTTCAATAGACGCGACTCTGTTAAAATTGGGTATATTTGCTCTTCTTAAATTTTATCCGATGAAAACTCTCAAAGATTTAAACCTTGCCAACAAAAAAGTTTTGGTGCGTGTGGATTTTAATGTGCCGCTCGACGAACATTTTAATGTCACAGACGATAACCGGATCCAGG
>CBDUBP010000137.1:0-6953 GCA_965365415.1 uncultured bacterium
ACGAAGTTCCGCCACGACGCGAGTTCATTGAAAAGAATGCGGTTTATGCGAAGATAGACGCGTAATAATTGACTGTTGATAATTGACAGTCGACAATTACGCATCCAAAATTTGAAATTCAAAATTTAAAATAATGAAAGTTACCATTGTCGGTGCCGGAAACGTTGGTGCCACCTGTGCGGATGTCATAGCTTACAGAGGAATCGCATCTGAAGTTGTTTTACTCGATATTAAGGAAGGTTTTGCCGAAGGAAAGGCGATGGATATTTCTCAATGTGCCTCGAATACGGGTTGGAATACGCGTGTTTCGGGTGTCACAAACGATTATGCTGCTACGGCAAACAGCAATGTGGTGGTCATCACATCGGGAATTCCACGCAAACCGGGAATGACTCGTGAGGAGCTGATCGGCATCAATGCCGGAATCGTAAAAGGAGTATCCGAAAATGTATTGAAACATTCGCCGGAAGCGATCATCGTTGTGGTATCGAACCCAATGGATACGATGACTTATCTGACTTTAAAAGCGACCGGGCTTCCTAAGAACCGCATCATTGGAATGGGCGGGGCACTCGACAGTTCACGATTCAAATATTATCTCTCAAAGGCACTCGACAAACCGATCAATGATATTTCTGCGATGGTTATCGGCGGGCACGGCGATACGACGATGATCCCGCTGACCAGGCTTGCATCATATAACGGAATTCCGGTTTCTGAATTTTTGTCACAGGAAAAACTCGATAAAGTTGCGGCCGACACGATGGTTGGAGGTGCGACACTTACGGGATTGCTTGGAACATCGGCATGGTATGCGCCGGGAGCATCAGTGGCGTATCTGGTCGACAGCATCTTGAATGACCAGAAGAAAATGATCGCGTGTTCGGTGATGTTAGAAGGCGAATACGGGCAGAATGACATTTGCCTTGGCGTGCCTTGCATCATCGGGAAGAACGGGATCGAAGAAATCCTTACAATTAACCTGAATGATGCCGAAAAAGCATTGCTTGCAAAGAGCGCCGATGCGGTTCTCGCAATGAACGGCGACCTCAAATCGGTACTTGCATAATTATAATGATAAATTTTGAAGAAGGCTGCATCATTGCAGTCTTTTTTTTGAGATAAAACCAAATAAAATTGGTTAATCATATCCAGAATTATATATTTGCACGTTCCAAAAAAAATGTGAAATTGCCCGCGGTTTGCGTTGATAATCAACACTTTCTCAAAGCTTTGATTTTCAGCGGATTCCCATACGAACAAAACGAGGAGAATAAATTAATTTAAGTAATAATGCAGAACAGGGGACTAGTTAAATTCTTTGCAATCTTATTTGCATTGGTGTGTATTTATCAACTTTCATTCACTTTCGTCGCACAGGATATCGAGAGCGACGCGAAGGAATACGCCAAAGGTGATTCACAAAAAGAGGTTAAATACCTCGACTCAATAGGCAAGGAGAAAGTATTCAATCTTGGGTTTGCCGATTTTACCTATAGCGAGGTTGCCGATAAGAAGATCAACAAAGGTCTTGACCTTGAGGGCGGTATCAACGTTATCCTCGAGATCTCGGTTAAAGACATCATCAAAGGACTTGCAAACAACTCGAACAATCCTGTATTTAATAAATCACTTGCCGATGCGACCAAGAACCGCGAAGGAAACCAGGATTACATCGACGCATTCTTCGAAGCATTCGAGCAGAATTCAAAGGGAACGCTAAAACTTGCTTCACCAGATGTTTTTTCAAATAAGATCATTGGCGATGAGGTGAACTTCAGAATGACTGATGATGAGGTGAAAAAGATCATCCGCCGCAAGGTGAAAGAATCGATTGACAGTGCCTTCGAAGTACTCCGCAAACGTATTGATAAATTCGGTGTCACACAGCCAAACATCCAGAAAATGGGTGAGTCTGGACGTATCCTTGTTGAACTTCCGGGCGCGAAGGATGTCGACCGTATCAAAAACCTGCTTCAGAGCACTGCCCAGCTTGAATTCTGGGAAACATATAAGATCGACGACCTCGGCAACTTCCTGATGGCTGCCAACGAAGCATTGAAAGCTACCGAAAAATCGACCGTCGATACTAAAGAAACTGCCGCGACGGGAATTGATTCGCTTCTTACCGATAAGACCGCCGATTCAACAGCAGTAAAGAAAGGCAACAATCCACTTCTTGATAAAATGATCGCTCAGGGCGGCGGGCCTGTTTTGGCCGTTGTTTCTCCAAAGGATACCGCTGCGATCAACTCTTATTTTAAGCGCCCTGAGATCAGGAACCTTATTCCTGCCGACAAGCGTTATGCGAAATTCGTTTGGGGCAAGCCGACAACGTCAAAGAATGATAAAGGAGAAGATGTTGAAGCTGTCGAGCTTTATGCGCTGAAAGGAAACCGCGACAACCGTGCGGCGATGAGCGGCGGCGTCGTAACCGATGCACGTGATTCGTTTGATCAGCTTGGAAAACCGTCTGTAACCATGCAGATGAATGGCGCAGGTGCACGTGCATGGGAAGAACTGACAGGAAAAGCATATACTGAAAAAGGATATATCGCAATCGTACTCGACGATATCGTTTACTCGGCTCCGGGCGTTTCAAGCGGACCTATCGCGGGTGGACGTTCTGAGATTTCAGGTGTATTCGATATTACGGAAACAAAGGATTTGGCGAACGTGCTTCGTGCGGGTAAATTGCCTGCAGCAGCTGAGATCGTTCAATCGGAAGTCGTAGGTCCGTCATTGGGACAGGAAGCGATCGACAATGGTACAAACGCCTCGCTTGTAGGTTTGCTTTTAGTATCGCTTTGGATGATCGTATATTATGGAAGAGCCGGCTGGTTTGCAAACATTGCACTGGCAGTCAACCTATTGTTTCTGTTCGGATTTCTTGCAAGCCTTGGAGCGGTATTGACACTTCCGGGAATTGCAGGTATCGTGCTGACAATGGGAACAGCGGTAGATGCGAACATTATTATTTATGAGCGTGTCAAGGAAGAATTACGCCTTGGCAGAACGCCTGAAGAAGCGATTCGTGCCGCCTTTAGCTGGACCGGGGCGATGCGTTCGATCGTTGATGCGAATGTTACGACGGCATTGACCGGAGCTGTTCTTTTCATTTTCGGAACCGGACCGATCCAGGGTTTCGCAACGACCTTGCTTTTAGGTATTGTCACATCACTGTTTACTGCGATCTTCATTACGCGTATTCTGCTTGACTGGAGCGTTCGCAGAAACAGCAATCTGACTTTCTCAACGGGACTTACAAAGAATCTCTTTACGAATTTCAACTTTGACTTCCTTGGGAAGAAAAAGATCGCTTATGCTATTTCAGGTGTAATCATGATTGCGAGCATTGCATCGCTTGCGATCAACGGACTCAACCAAGGGGTGGATTTCGTCGGTGGGCGTACATTCCAGGTCAGATTTGAGAAGCCTGTTAATCCGGAAACCGTCCGCGCAGAATTGGCATCCGTCATGGAAAGTGCGGAAGCTAAAATTTTCGGAACTCCTGATCAGCTGAAGATCACGACCAAATACATGATCGAGGATTCCGGAGTTGAGGCCGATCAGAAAGTCAACAAATTAATGCATGAAACGCTGAAGAAATATTACAGCGCCGACATGACTTACGATCAATTCGTCAACATTTATGATGGCAAGAAACTGGGAATTTTGTCTCAGTCAAAAGTAACTGCCACAGTTTCCGACGACATCAAAACGAATTCTTATTGGGCAATCATGGGTGCGATTGCAATCGTATTCCTCTACCTGATGTTATCGTTCAGGAAATGGCAGTACAGCCTCGGTGCCGTTGCGGCGGTTGCGCATGACGTAATCTTTGTTCTTGGGATTTATTCGATGTTCTGGAGGTATGCACCGTTCAACATGGAAATGGACCAGCATTTCGTTGCTGCGATCCTTACCGTAATCGGATACTCGCTGAATGATACCGTAATCGTATTCGACCGTGTGCGTGAATTTCTTGCCGGAAAGGTCAGGGGCAACTTCACCGAGATCGTCAACCAATCGATCAACACGACACTTTCACGTACGATCAATACATCGGCAACGGTGTTGCTTGTACTTTTGATCATGTTCATCTTTGGCGGTGAGTCGATCCGCGGATTTGTATTCGCAATGCTCATCGGAATCGGTGTCGGAACCTATTCGTCATTGTTCATTGCGACTCCGGTGCTTGTTGATACAATTTCAAAATCCGAACACAAAAGGATCGAGGAACTTCACAATGCCGAAACAGTAAATGCTTAATTGTATTTTGAAATAATTTGAAGGCGCGGATTCCGCGCCTTTTTTTATGCATTGACTGGTCGCTTAGATAATTCATTTCTGACAGGTAACGATGATTTTTTTGTGAATTTGCACGGTAAAACCTCAGTAAATATATTGGGGTTCGAGTAGATTTAATCTGGGGAGGGGCCGGTTGTGTTCCCTACAAAATGTATTTAATTTGTAGGTAAGGTTTTTATAATTTTATTTTTATTATTACTAAAATCAGTGTCGGCGTACAGGCAAATCCGAAGAGGGTGCGGACTTTTGCACTCCAACAATCCTACGTGACAAAGCTGACGACAATGGCGACAAGCCTACACCTAGGACAAAAAGTTCTTTAAATGCAACCGGAATCTGTAGAGGTAGACCAACAGCATACAACTGCGGGAGTCGCGTGAGGGATCCCGATAGCTATCGGGAGTGGCAGCCCGGAGCGACCGCAGGAAGTGAGGACTATAACGGACAGCCCGACCCGCAGGGGCATGTCACTGAAATTTAAGATTCTAAATTTTAGATTTAAGATTTCCGATAAAAAAAGCGGTCCGAAGACCGCTAAATGAAAAGAGATTTATAATTATGACCGACAGCTGTAAACTGTCAACCGCAATCTGTCAACTGTAAACTGCCCACTGACTATATCTCGATCGGTTTTTCCGAATTGAATATCAAATAAAGCCCAACCAGCACAAATGGAACGCTGAGCCATTGACCGGTCGAGAACAAGCCCAGTGCGCTTTCGAAGCCGCCCTGGCTTTCCTTGACGAATTCGACCAGGAACCGGACAGTCCACAACATCACGAGGAACACCCCGAATATGAAGCCGCGCTGTTCGCGGAAACTGGTTTTCCAATACAAATAGAAAAGCACCGCAAAAACAATGACGTACGCCGCAGCTTCATAAAGCTGTGTGGGATGTTTTGCAGGCACTTCCTGTAATAGCGCGCTAAATTGCGGGTTTGTTGAAATGGCGTGATATGCCTCTTTTGCATCTTTGATCCCGGTTGCCTGCACGGCATCGACGGGTTTGAAATGGTCGCGGACAAATTTGATCCCAAGTGAAGATGTCGTAGGATGACCAACAATTTCCGAATTGAAAAAGTTGCCGATCCTAACGAATATCGCACCGCATGCGACGGGGATGACCACGCGGTCGAGCACCCATAGAAGCGAGCGTTTCATGACTTTCTTGCTGAAGAAATACATCGCCACGATAATCCCGATTGCGGCGCCATGGCTTGCAAGCCCTTGGAAACCGGTAAATTCAAATGTCGGAGAAAACCTGAATGGAAGCAGGATTTCCGACAGGTGATTGCGGAAATATTCCCAGTCGTAAAAGAACACATGGCCGAGCCTCGCACCAAGGAGCGTCGCAAGAACCGTCCAGATGAAAAGCGAGTCGAGTTTTTCGATCGGCTCATTCTCGTTGTCGAATATGCGTTTCATGATGTACCAGCCGAGGCCGAATGCCAGAACAAACATGAGGCTGTAATAACGGATGACAAAAAAACCAAGGTCGATTCCTTCAGAAGGATTCCATACAATGTGTAAAGGTAAAGTCATTTTCATAGGTTGTTTGGGGTAAATATAAATAAAATACTACAGGATTAGGGTTCTGACTTTTGATTTGGCGGCGGTACAGGGTCGTAGCCGCTTCCGCCCCATGGATGACAGCGAAGGATTCGCCGCACGCCAAGATAACCACCATAGAAAAGTCCGTGGCACTTCAAAGCGTCTATCATATAATGGGAACATGTAGGCTGAAAACGGCAGGACGAAGGCAAAATAGGGGAGATGACGACCTGATAAAACCTCACCAAAACGACCGCCGGAAAGATGAGGATTTTCTTCAGCATAGGATTAATATGCGAATGTTGTGCCCTCTTTTCCATCCTTGAGCTCAATCCCGATTTCTGCAAGCTGGTTTCGGATATGGTCGGACATTGCAAAATCTTTATTTGCACGTGCCTTGTTCCGCATTTCGATCAGTACTGAAATGACACCTTCAAGCTTTTCGTTGACAGCGCCGGAAATTTGGCCGCTTTCGAGTCCGAGGACATCAAAAACAAATGAAATGATCGTATCCGAAAACAATTTGAGATCGGCAGCCGATAACGTCTCCTTATTTTCTTTTAGCAGGTTGATGATACGCACGCCTTCGAAAAGCTGCGCAATCAGTATCGGGCAATTGAAGTCGTCGTTCATCGCGTCATAGCACGACTTGCGCCAGGCTTCAATATCGATTGAGGATTTTTCGGATGACGAAATCGATGGCAAGGACGTCACGGCTTCCATGAGGCGATCGAATCCTTTTTCGGCGGCCAGCAACGCATCGTTCGAAAAATCAAGAATGCTGCGATAATGGGCCTGAAGCATGAAAAAACGGACAACACTAGGCGCGAAGGCTTTGCTTAATACGGGATTTCCGCCCGAATATATTTCGGCCGGCAGTATAAAATTCCCGGTCGATTTCGCCATCTTTTTCCCGTTTAGCGTCAGCATGTTCGCATGCATCCAGAAGTTCACGGGCGACTGGCCGGTCGACGCTTCGTTCTGCGCGATCTCACACTCATGATGCGGAAATTTCAGATCCATTCCGCCGCCATGTATGTCGAAATGATTGCCGAGGTATTTCGTGCTCATTGCGGTACATTCGAGATGCC
>CBDUBP010000138.1:0-6895 GCA_965365415.1 uncultured bacterium
TCAAAAACGTAAACTACCTAACCTTTCTTGCGGCTCCCTTCGGGGAGCTTTTTTTTACATTTTTTCAAAATTTACTATGCGTGCATAATAAATTTTATTATATTTGGCTAAATTGATATGAAAGATAAAACAATCGATTACATCCTTCGGGCAACGTGGCAGGCTGTCGCGCGAATGTATAATGAAGAGGCCGCCAAATACGGTGCGACCATGGCGACGGGATTCGCATTATTGAGCATCGACAAAGATCACGGAACGCCCTCCACGACACTTGGCCCGCTGATGGGAATGGAAGCGACAAGTTTGTCGCGGACATTGAAGAGCATGGAAGAGAAAGGGCTGATCGTCCGGAAGAAGAATCCCAATGATGGCCGAGGTGTCTTGATACATCTGACCGAATTTGGTAGGGAAAAGCGCGATTTGTCGAAGGACACGGTATTGAAGTTCAATGAAAGGATCAAATCAGAACTTACCGAAGAGCAGCTTCGGCATTTCACCGAGGTTGCGGAGATAATCACTACAATGATTTCCGAAAAGAAAATATTCGAAAATGAAACGAAGAATTAAAAAAGTTGTTGTCATCGGATCCGGAATTATGGGCTCAGGCATCGCATGCCATTTTGCAAATATCGGCGTCGAAGTACTTCTACTTGATATTGTACCCCGCGAACTTACCGAAGCGGAGCAAAAAAAAGGCATGACGCTCGAATCGAAGGCGGTTCGCAACAGGATCGTCAATGAACATCTTGCGACGGCATTGAAATCGAAGCCCTCACCTATCTATCATTCAAAGTTTGCGGATCGCATTACGACAGGGAATACAACGGATGACCTTTCAAAAATAGCTACAGCCGACTGGATCATTGAAGTCGTCATCGAGCGGCTCGACATTAAAAAGCAGGTTTTTTCAGAAATCGAAAAATACCGAAAACCTGGAACGATCGTAACGTCCAATACTTCCGGAATCCCGATCCATTACATGAGTGAAGGCAGAAGTGACGATTTCAAAAAGCATTTTTGCGGAACACATTTCTTCAATCCCGCGCGATACCTCAAATTGTTTGAAATCATTCCCGGCCCCGAAACATCAGGCGATGTTCTGGAATTCCTGACAGAGTACGGAGAGAAATTCTTAGGGAAAACCTCGGTTCTTGCAACGGACACTCCTGCATTCATCGGAAATCGCATCGGAATTTTCGGAATCATGAGTTTGTTCCATCTTGTGAAGGAAATGAATCTTACCGTTGAAGAGGTCGACAAACTCACGGGCCCGGTGATCGGACGCCCGAAATCCGCCACATTCCGGACAGTTGATGTGGTCGGACTTGATACATTGGTGCATGTGGCCAACGGATTGTATGAAAATGTGCCCGATGATGAAGCCCATGAATTGTTTAAGCTGCCGGATTTCATCAAATCGATGGTTGACAAAAAATGGTTCGGCAGCAAGACCGGGCAGGGATTTTATAAGAAAGAAGGAAAAGATATCCTTGCACTGGATTTGAATTCGCTAGAATATCGTCCGCAGAAAAAAGCGTCATTTGCGACATTGGAACTTACGAAATCAGTTGATAAGCCAATCGATCGGTTCAAAATCCTTATCAAAGGAAATGATAAGGCGGCAGAATTTTACCGCAGGAATTTTGGAGGAATGTTCTCGTATGTCGCGAATCGGATCCCGGAAATCACAAACGACCTGTACAAGATCGACGATGCGATGAAAGCGGGCTTTGGCTGGGAAAACGGGCCATTTGAAATTTGGGATGCGATCGGGGTTGAACGTGGAATCGAATTGATGCGTGCCGAGTCAAAGGAACCTGCATCATGGGTTTCGGAAATGATTTCTTCAGGGAACGCCGCGTTTTACAAGATCATTGATGGCGCAACTTTCTATTACGACATACACTCGAAAACTTATAAAAAAATCCCGGGTCAGGATGCATTTATTATCCTCAATAATATCCGCGAGAACAAAAAGGTTTGGGAAAATAGTGATTCCGTGATCCAGCATCTGGGTGACGGCATACTCAATCTTGAATTCCGGTCGAAAATGAATACTATCGGCGGCGGTGTTCTTCAGGGAATCAATAAAGCCATTGATCTTGCGGAGAAAGAATATGACGGACTCGTCATCGGAAACCAAGGTGCCAATTTCTCCGTTGGCGCCAACATCGGTATGATTTTCATGATGGCCGTCGAACAGGAATATGACGAACTCAACATGGCGATCAAAATGTTCCAGGACACAATGATGCGCTGCAGATATTCATCTATCCCCGTTGTTGTCGCTCCACACGGAATGACGCTCGGGGGCGGATGCGAAATGAGCATGCATGCGGATAAAGTCGTTGCCGCTGCAGAAACGTACATCGGTTTGGTGGAATTTGGAGTCGGTGTAATACCCGGTGGCGGCGGCTCAAAGGAAATGACGCTTCGTGCATCCGATACCTTTCGAAAGAATGATGTCGAGTTGAACGTGCTCCAAGAGTATTTCCTGAGTATTGGATTGGCAAAAGTGTCGACATCTGCGTACGAAGCCTTCGACCTGGGCGTTCTTCAAAAAGGGAAAGATGTGATTGTGGTAAACCGTGACCGTCAGATTGCCGAAGCGAAGAAGCATGCATTATTGATGGCTGAAGCCGGATACACGCAGCCAGTACGACGCAAAGACGTGAAAGTCCTCGGAAAGCAGGCGCTTGGGATGTTCCTCGTTGGGACCGACTCGATGGAAGCGGGGAAATTCATTTCCGAGCACGATAAAAAGATTGCAAACAAACTCGCCTATGTCATGTCGGGCGGCGATTTGTCGGAACCGACACTGGTTACAGAACAATATCTGCTCGATATCGAACGTGAAGCATTCCTGTCACTTTGTACGGAACGCAAAACACTCGAACGAATACAGTACATGCTTACAAAGGGCAAACCATTAAGGAATTAAAATCTAAAAGATGAAAACCGCATATATAGTCAAGGGTTACCGGACAGCAGTTGGCAAAGCGCCGCGAGGAGTCTTCCGATTCAAGCGACCCGACGAACTGGCTGCCGAGACGATTGAATACATGATGAAGCAGTTGCCCGATTTTGACCGGAAACGAATTGATGATGTCATTGTAGGAAATGCAATGCCCGAAGCTGAGCAAGGGCTCAATATGGGACGATTGATTTCGCTGATGGGACTCAAGATCGATGATGTTCCGGGTGTCACGGTTAACCGTTACTGTGCGTCGGGTCTGGAAACGATCGGAATTGCTACGGCTAAAATACAATCGGGAATGGCCGACTGCATTATAGCCGGCGGAGTTGAAAGCATGAGTTACATTCCCATGGGCGGGTATAAACCCACGCCTGATTATGCTGTTGCAAAAGAAGGCAATGAAGATTACTACTGGGGAATGGGCCTTACCGCGGAAGCCGTTGCCAAACAATGGAACGTCTCACGTGAGGATCAGGATAAGTTTGCATACGAATCGCACCAGAAGGCTTTAAAAGCGCAGGCTGAAAACAAATTTGAAAAACAGATCGTTCCAATAACGATAGAACAGGTTTACATAGATGAAAATGGCAGAAAAGCCACAAAATCTTATACCGTTTCAACCGATGAAGGTCCTCGTGCCGATACGAATATGGATGCACTTGGGAAATTAATACCCGTTTTCGCGGCCGACGGATCGGTTACTGCCGGAAATTCCTCGCAGATGAGTGATGGTGCTGCATTTGTCATGGTAATGTCGGAAGAGATGGTGAAGGAATTAAACCTGCAACCCATTGCCAGGCTTGTAAACTATGCCTCTGCAGGTGTCGAACCCCGGATCATGGGAATTGGCCCGATCAAGGCAATTCCAAAGGTTTTGGAACGCGCCCAAATGTCGAAGAACGACATCGAGCTCATCGAGCTTAACGAGGCATTTGCATCTCAGTCATTGGCAGTAATCCGCGAACTCGATCTTAATCCTGAGATCATCAACGTGAACGGCGGCGCAATAGCAATGGGTCATCCATTGGGATGCACCGGCGCCAAACTATCTGTCCAGCTTTTTGATGAAATGAAACGCCGCGGAAATAAGTATGGAATGGTGACGATGTGCGTGGGAACGGGCCAGGGAAGTGCGGGTATTTTTGAGGTATTTTGAATTCAACCGTAACCAATATTCAATAGGTATTCATAAGATTGTCTAAAAAATGAAAGACAATCTCATTGACAAGCTAACTTTTTCATTTGCGCTTGATATCATTGAATTAACTAAAAAATTAAAAGTTAATAAAGAATTTATCATCGCTAATCAGTTACTGAAATGTGGGACAAGCATTGGGGCAAATGTTGAGGAGGCTATTGCAGGTCAATCTAGGCGTGATTTTATCAGCAAATTATCAATTGCTTCCAAAGAAGCGCGTGAAGCAAAATACTGGCTTCTGTTAATTGATGCATCAGATTTTGTAGATGTATGCAAGCAACTCGAAGATGTTGAACACATTATCAAAATATTGACGAAAATAATCATCACGAGCCAATCTAAAATTTAAAATGCAAAATTTATAATCAATATGATTGAAGATATAAAACAGCAGGATGTCACCCGCGGTGGACAATTCCTCGTCAAAGAAACAAAATGTGAAGATGTTTTTACTCCGGAGGATTTTTCGGAGGAACAGCAGATGATGCGCGATATGGTGCGGGATTTTGTAGATAAGGAGATCTGGCCCAACAAACACCGTTTTGAGAATAAGGAGTACGCTTTTACGGTTGAATGCATGAAAAAAGCAGCCGATCTTGGACTGCTGGGCGTTGCCGTGCCGGAAGCTTATGGCGGACTGGGAATGGGATTCGTGTCAACGATGCTTGTCTGCGATTACATTTCAGGTGCGACGGGTTCATTTTCTACTGCTTTCGGCGCGCATACCGGAATCGGCACGCTGCCAATCACACTTTATGGAACGGAAGAACAAAAATTGAAATACGTTCCAAAACTCGCGTCAGGTGAATGGTTTGGAGCCTATTGCCTTACAGAACCTGGTGCCGGATCCGATGCCAATTCAGGAAAGACAAAGGCTGTTTTATCGGAAGATGGCACACATTACAAAATCACAGGTCAAAAAATGTGGATCTCGAACGCCGGATTTTGCAGCCTGTTCATTGTTTTCGCGAGGATCGAAGACGATAAAAACATCACCGGTTTTATTGTCGAAAATGATCCGTCGAACGGAATATCGATGAACGAAGAGGAGCACAAACTCGGAATTCGCGCGTCATCAACCCGGCAGGTATTTTTTAATGAAACCATTGTTCCGGCCGAAAATATGCTTGCGGGCCGGGGTGAAGGATTCAAGATTGCGATGAATGCACTCAATGTTGGTCGGATCAAATTGGCCGGAGCATGCCTTGACGCACAGCGGCGAATCACATCGGGCGCCATTAAATATGCGAATGAACGCGTTCAATTTGATGTCCCGATATCGTCTTTTGGTGCGATTCGATCGAAGATTGCCGAAATGGCTGCCAGTTGTTTTGCAGGCGAAAGCGGATGTTATCGCGCGGCGAAAGATATTGAGAACAGGATTAGGGCGCGGGAGGATGCGGGCGCTTCACATCAGGAGGCGGAATTGAAGGGTGTGGAAGAATACGCGATCGAATGTTCAATCTTAAAGGTTGCTGTTTCGGAAGATATTCAGAACTGTTCTGACGAGGGAATCCAAATCCTCGGCGGAATGGGATTTTCGGAGGAAACGCCGATGGAAAGCGCATGGCGCGATGCGAGGATCGCGCGTATCTATGAAGGAACGAATGAGATCAATCGGATGCTGTCGGTTGGGATGCTGGTCAAAAAAGCAATGAAAGGCCATGTCGATCTTTTGAATCCCGCGATGAAAGTCTCCGAGGAATTAATGGGAATTCCCGATTTCAACATGCCGGATTACAGCGAATTGTTCGCAGAAGAAAAGGAAATGATCCAAAAACTCAAAAAGGTTTTTCTTATGGTTGCCGGCAGTGCAGTCCAGAAATACGGTCCGGACCTTGAAAGCCACCAACAGCTTCTCATGGCGGCAGCCGATATTTTGATCGAAGTATATCTGGCGGAATCAGCAATTTTGCGCGCTGAAAAACTTGCAAAGAACAAGGGAAAAGACCACGCTGAAGGACAAATCGCCATGGCTCAATTATATCTTTACAATGCCGTGGATATCGTATATAAAAAGGGAAAGGAAGGAATAGCTTCCATTTCCGAAGGCGACGAACAGCGGATGATGATGATGGGATTGCGGCGTTTTACAAAATACACCAACATCCCGAACGTGGTGGAATTACGTGAAAAGATCGCTTCAAAACTGATTGCGGAAAATCACTATTGCTTTTAAAAAAAAGAACCGCCCCATGACAGGGCGGTTTCTTATTGGTAAATTAAGTGGTGATTATTGCCAGTTAATCCAGCGGTCTTCTTCCCTGGATTACCCTAAGCAGGACAATCACTATTGCAATTACCAATAATATGTGGATCAAATTACTTGATGCCATTCCCGTTCCCAGAACTCCGAAGAATCCTAATGCCCAGATGATAACCAATATCACCGCGATTGTATAAAGTAGATTTCCCATAATTTATTTTTTAGCGTTTTTAACTTTTTCCTGAAGTGTTTTTGCGTGTTCCAAATGTCCTTTCAAAACCGGAACCTTTCCGGCTGCCCAAGTCCTGATTGCCGGGTCTTCAGCGTCTGTTGATGCTTTTTCCATTTTACTCACGGCATCTTCGTGATTATTTACCATGATATCGGCAAATTTTTCGTCGAAATCATGACCTGTCTTTTCATTTAGGTCATTGTATTTCTCCTTACCCTTATCAGTAATTGCGGCAGGTAAGCTCACTTGAAGTTTTTCTGCAAAGGGTTTGGTTTCGTTTGA
>CBDUBP010000139.1:0-6865 GCA_965365415.1 uncultured bacterium
TGAATCCGGTTAGCTTGAAAAGACCCACTTTTAGTTTTTTGAGAAACCCGGTTTTCCATTTCTTTTCAAACTTGAAATCGACCGGAAAATCTTTGAAGCCGTCGCTAAAACCGCTGATGACGACATCGTGGCCGAGAGCCGTCAAGCCTTCTTTAAGTGAATTGTGCAGCCTGCTGTATTCGCCTATCAGTAATATTTTCATTTGGGAGTAGGTTCCGCAAAGCATGTTCGGCTGTCGCATCGAAGCATTGCTTATATTTGGCAAATATAGGCAAGTAAATTTTATGCCGACAGATACGGTAAAATTAGCCATCATCTCACATTCGCTTGGTGGCGGCGGGGCTGAACGGACGGCGGCGCTGTTAAGCAGGATGCTGAGCTCCGAAGGTTTAGAAATACACAATATCATCGTCAATGACCGCGTCGACTATGAATTCGGCGGGACGCTTTACAATCTTGGGAAAGAAGCAAATTCCGGCAGTTCATTCTATCGAAAATGGAAAAAGGCTCGTTTGCTGAATCGGTATTTGACCGAAAATAGAATTGACTGCATCATCGATCATCGCGCGAGGAATTCGTTCATTCGGGAATTTATCTATTCGAAGATCTATGGAAACCGAAAGAAAATTTTTGTTGTCCATAGTCATAACCTGCTCGCTTATTTCCCATCGTCCGGAATGCTCGCGAAAATTCTATACTCAGATTCGACGCTGGTGGCCGTGTCACATGCGATCCGTCAAAAGATCAGGCAGATCTATGGTTTGGAATCAGTTGTGATCCAGAATCCGGCGATACCATTTTCTAATTCGGCATCACGCCAAAAGGTCGACGGCAAATACATCCTGTATTTTGGAAGGCTCGACGACCAGGTGAAAAATTTCGGACTGATGCTCCAAGCTTTTTCGCTTTCTGAATTGTATCGGGATGGGATCCGGCTGGTCATTATGGGCGATGGCCCGGATGGTGAATTTATCCGTCGGAAGTCGGAAGAACTTGGCATTGATAGTTCCGTTATCCTGCTTCCATTTGAAGAAAATCCTTCATCGATGATCAAAAATGCGATGTTTACAATCCTGACCTCGAGGTTCGAAGGCTTTCCGATGTCGCTGATCGAATCACTGTCGATGGGAACTCCCGTAGTTTCGGTCGACTGCGAATCAGGTCCGTCGGAAATCATCAAGAATCGGGAGAACGGCCTGCTTGTCGTTAACCATAATGCGTCTGAATTGGCCGAATCGATGAAAATATTTGCGAGTGACGTCGAATTATATCAAATTTGTAAAAAGAATTCTGCCCAAAGCGTTGCACATTTGTCGGTGGAAAACATGCTGAAGCTATGGAAACAAATATTACCGCACCCGGAATAAGAACCGCGATCAAGGATGTCAGGCTGATCGAAATTCCAAAGATTGAAGACAGGCGCGGGAACTTATCGGTAATAGAAGGTAATGTAGTTCCTTTCGAAATCAACCGCGTTTATTATCTCTACGATGTGCCGAGCGACGGTTACCGCGGCGGACACGCGCATAAAGAACTTAAACAGCTGCTTATTGCACTTTCGGGAAGTTTCGACGTTGTTCTTCGCGACGGACATTCGCAAAAGATCATCACATTAAATAAGCCCAATATCGGGCTTTTGATCGTACCCGGAATATGGCGTGAGCTCCAGAACTTTTCTTCGGGATCGGTTTGCCTCGTACTGGCGTCGGATATGTTTGATGAGGACGATTATATCCGGAACTACACGGACTTTATTTCCTTTAAGAGTAAATAGTTACGGAGAGCAGATCGTTTAGGAGTTTTAGTAAGTTTAGGAGGTTAGAGGGTTAGATGCAAACTGCACATTGCAAATTGTCAACTGCACACTGCACACTGCACACTGTCAACTATCAACTGATCACCTTATTTTTTCCAACATCCGAAGGATAAACGCAGGAAGGAGCAGTAAGAAATACTGCCGTCCGGACAAATTCCGTGGATTTAATCTTCCCTTCACACGATAGAACATTTTGTTGTTGCCGGCCATTTTGTGGCGCAGCGCGACTGCATAGCGATTGAGGTCGAGGAATTTTTTGATCCGCGGATCGTTATCGGCGAACTTCTCATATTTATCAAGATCGATCGCTGATGCTTCCTTACTTGAAAGGCTTCCGCGTGTTTTTATATAACGAGCAAGGATTTTCCAGTTGAACACCACCGGATATTTCATCCCGATTTTGATCCATAGATCGGTATCCTCGCCCGATTTAAGTGCCGGATCGAACATTCCAACTTCTTTAAATACCGATATGTGAAATACGGCACATGAGGTGCAAATCACAGTTTCTTTCTCGCTTGCGCTGAAATAATTTACGGGCATGATGCTCGCGTGCTTAAAAATCGAATATTCGGCAGGAACGACGCTGCCGCGTCTTTCGATTTCGATCGCCGCGGAAAATACACGATGGTTTTTGAACTCGTCGATTGCATTTTTCATCTCCGACAAAAAATCGGGATACCAGTAATCATCCGCATCCAAAAAGGTAATATAATCTGAACTGGACATTTCAATCCCGAAATTTCGGGCAGCGGAAACGCCTTGATTCTCCGTTTTATGGTAACGAATCCTCGAATCCTCAAATCCACAAATCATCTTCTCACTGCCATCGGTCGACCCATCGTTGATAATGATCAGCTCAAAATCATCAAATGATTGCGCCAGAATGCTGTTTATCGTATTTTTTACGAATCGATCCTTGTTGTAAACCGGAACAATGACGGAAAAGAATGGCATCAGTGTTTGTTTGAGATGGAACAAAGATAGCCGAGCCGGTATATGTCGAAAAGTATCATTGAAGGATTTTCGCCTGAAAGGTTTGCCAGCAGCTTATTGCGGGTCTTAATAAATAACAATCCGACAATTTTTTTCATTCCCGATCTTTCTAAGATCTTGAAAAGCCGGGAGATTTTAGTGTAGTCTGCAGGCAGCCATTTGCGACGGATCATCAAAAGCAAACCTTCGAGCGACTGATGTTCCTTTTCGATCGCAATTTCGAAATCATCGAGGCCTTCGTGGTAAACCGGATTGTCTACGTGTACGACCGAAACGTTCTGCTGCATCAGATGATACGAAAAAAGCGTGTCTTCACGCCGCAGGTCTGGCATGTCCTCCTCGAATGGATTTAGGGCAAAAGCAGGTTTATGGATCAGGAAATTTGAAGAAAGCAGCGATTGATACGGTTTCCTGTTTCGGTATTTTGCAGGAACGGCTTCACGCAGCGATCCGTATGTCCACCGTAGCAGCTTATTTTTCTGTGGCTTTTTGTCGCGGTATCTTAATCCGCCCGACACCACTTTTGCATCATCTGCATGTTTTAGATAGATCGATATAAAATCCTGATTTACAGGAAGTATATCGGCATCGAGAAACAGCAAATTCTCATATTTGGATTTCAATCCGAGCAGATTGCGGATGCGGCTACGCCCGATATTATGCGGAAGGACTTCGTAATGGCAGTTATCAAGATTGTTGATGCGTGAATTTTGCTCGCGATATCCGTCCGAACCGTCATCGATCACAATGATTTCGAAGTTGATGCCGCTTGATTTGCATTGGCCACAGAGATTTTCGGCAAGCGGAAAGACGTTGTACTTGTATGTCGGGATCAGGATCGATAGCATCGTTGCCGGAGCTAGACCGTGCGCTGTACGACCTCGAAGATCGTAGCATTCTCGCACTTGAGTGTCTTCGATGGGAACTTCATGATCAGCGCGTAATCGTGCGTGGCCATGATGATGGTTTTGCCGTTGGCATTGATCTTTCGAAGGACGTCCATGACTTCGACGCTCGTTTGCGGGTCGAGATTTCCTGTCGGCTCATCCGCGAGGATAAGTTCAGGGTCATTTAGCAGGGCACGTGCGATCGCAACGCGCTGCTGTTCACCGCCCGAAAGCTGGTGAGGCATTTTTTTGGCGATATGCCGAAGGTCGACTTTAGCAAGAACCTCGTCGATCTTTGCCTCCATTTCTGCCTGATTCTTCCATCCGGTGGCCTTCAAAACAAACAGCATGTTGTCGTTGATGCTGCGGTCGGGTAGCAGTTTAAAATCCTGGAAAACGATTCCGATCTTGCGACGAAGGAACGGTATCTGGCTTTCCTTTAGTTTTTCGAGGTCGAAATCCACAATGCTCGCCTGTCCTTTCTGCAGCGGAAGATCCGCGTAAAGCGTCTTCATGAGACTGCTTTTTCCCGACCCGGTTTTCCCGATGATATAAATGAATTCACCCTGATTGACTTCAAGGCTGACATTCGAGAGAACTGCGCGGTGGTCCTGGAAAATGGAGACATTTTTTAAAGAAACGATCGGCTGCGGCATTGGTTGGGATTTTTGTGCCGTAAAAGTAGGGAAAAGCTTTGAAGCTCCAAAGTGACAAAGCGCTAAAGCAGCGACAAAGTGCCAAAGTGCCAAAGATCCAGAGCTAATCCGTTCAGAATTTTAATAGCGCGTTCACAATTGGGAGTGGCATAGGAGCTCTGGATCCTTGGATCTCAGGAGCTTTCCTGTTAAGAAAAATGTTTATAATAAAAGCTTTCTACAACCCGTTATACCAAGCATATTGGAATAACTTTGAATCTCTAAAACAAATCCGAAATGCAAAAGATTATCCGCCTGTGCCTGCTGTTCTTATGTATTAATTCACTAACCGTCACGGCACAAAAATCGGAGATGTATTCCAATGAGACGCAGGATTTCAACCGCGCGCTCGAGCTTTACAACAACAATCAGTATCAATCTGCGCAGATCATCTTCGACAAGGTCCGGGCGACGACAAACAATCCCGACATCGAAGCCGACTGCGCGTATTTCAGCGCCAATTGTGCGATTCGCCTCGACCAGGCAGACGCCGATGTGAAAATGGAGAATTTTGTCGAACAATATCCGACAAGCGCACGACAGAACCAGGCATATATCGAAGTCGCCCATTATTATTTCTCGCAGGGCCGCTACCCGCAGGCGATGGAATATTTTGATGAAGTCGACGAAGGTGCATTGACACAATCAGAGAAGGAAAAATTCTACTTCCAGAAAGGCTACAGCTATTTTACGGCGAAGAATAAAAAAGAGGCAGAATCGTATTTCAATCGCGTCGTCAATTCACCTGAATACGGCTCGCAGGCCAAATATTACCTCGGATTCATGGCTTATGAAGGCGATGATTACAAAGAAGCGACAAAATATTTCGACGAAGTTTCAGGCGAAGAAAAATACAAGGAAAAGCTTTCATACTTCCAGGCCGACATGAATTTTAAGCTTGGGAATTTCCAGAAAGCGATCGATTTGGGATTGGCCGCAATGCCGAAATCCAATGCGCTTGAAAAATCGGAACTCAATAAAATCATCGGGGAAAGTTATTTTAACCTCAAGCAATACGACAAGGCGATTCCGTTTCTGACGCAGTATAAAGGAAAAAAAGGGAAATGGAACAACACCGATTATTATCAGCTGGGTTACGCTTATTACAAACAGGGCGATTATGAGAATGCGATTGCGCAGTTCAATAAGATTGTCGGCGGAAATGATTTTGTAGCACAGAATGCTTACTATCATTTGGGTGAAAGCTATCTGAAAAGCGATCTTAAGCAACAGGCGCTCAACGCGTTTAAAAATGCTTCCGAAATGTCGTTTGATGAGAAGATCCAGGAAGATGCAACTTTGAACTATGCCAAATTGAGCTATGAGATTGGAAACTCCTACCAGCCCGTTCCGGATGTTTTGGCGGGATTCATTTCAAAATATCCGAATTCACCAAGCAAATCCGAAATTGAAGGATTGCTGATCGATTCATACATCACCTCGAAGAACTATCAGGGTGCACTTGATCTATTGGAAAAGAACCGCACTGCAAATCGTCCGGCATATCAAAAAGTCACGTTCTACCGCGGACTTGAACTATACACAGACGGAAGTTACCGCGATGCGCTCGCGATGTTCAAAAAGTCGATCGCCGAACCTCATGACGCCAAGTTCTCGGCCCGCGCGCGTTTCTGGAAAGGTGAGACAGAGTTCGTTTTGGAAAATTTCAGCGAAGCATTGGCAGATTACAAGCAATTTGCCTCGATGTCTGAAGCATCAAAGTCGGCCGAATTCAAAAATATCAACTACAACATCGCTTACGCGCATTTCAAATTGAAGGAATACGATCAGGCGGGCGATTATTTCCAGAAACAGATCGATGCCAAAACGGATAATGTCCGCCTCAACGATTCATATCTGCGACTTGGCGACAGCCGTTTCGTGTCCAGCAAGTACTGGCCGGCAATGGAAGCCTACAACAGGGCGATCGAAAATAAAAGCATCGATGCAGATTATGCGGCGTATCAAAAAGCGATCAGCTACGGATTCGTGGGACGGAACGAGAAGAAGATCGAAGACTTTAGTAAATTCCTTCAAAACTTTCCGAAATCGAAGTATCGCGACGACGCATTGTTCGAGCTTGGCAATACATATGTAGCTGAGAAGAATACGACCAAAGCGATCCAGACGTACGATCAGCTGATTACCGAAGGAAAAGGCGGGACATATGCTTCGAAAGCAATGCTGCGCCAGGGATTGATCTATTATAATGCGGAGAATGACAATCAGGCGCTGACGAAATTCAAACGTGTCGCCGCTGATTACCCGGGAACTCCCGAAGCGGTTGAAGCTGTTGCCACGGCGCGTTTGATTTATGTCGACAGTGGCCGCGTGGACGAATACGCAACATGGGTCAAAACACTTGATTTTGTTGAGGTTTCCGACGCCGACCTCGACAACGACACATGGACGGCAGCAGAGAAGCAATATCTGCAGAACAATACCAAGCAGGCGATCACTTCACTTGCGAA
>CBDUBP010000140.1:0-6826 GCA_965365415.1 uncultured bacterium
GATGAATGATGAAGCTTAGGTTGCGCGAGGGATTGCAGCGGCAGCCCGCAGCCTGTAAGGCGAGGACTATAGCGCAAAGCCCGACCCGTAATTTACGGATGATTGGGAACCAAAAGATGAATCAGGGACGCGCCAAAAAATGCAATTTTAGATTTTAGATTTTAGATTTTGAATGGAGAATGTGGCAATGAACAAAAAAGAAGAAAGGTAAACGAGCCGAATAGCTCTGAATTGCCACTTGTCCTAATTGTCGGATGCGTACCATTCGGCGAATGACGTGTCGGTTTCCTGCAGTTTTAGTGAATGGAGTTCTATTCCCACCGGAAGACGGCTGCGGATCTTGGACGCGAAATCGAGCACCATATTTTCACTTGTCGGCTGATATGGAACCAATATTACATAATGTCCGCGGGATCTCAGTTGTTCCGCCAATTCAACATGCGGGGTATTTTCATTGAATACCGTTGCATGATCGAAACGATCGACAATTTCTTCCTTTACGATCTTTTTCAAATCAGTGAAATCGATCACCATCCCAAATTTCACATGGGTTGAATCACTTATCGGCGAACCGATGACAGTTACCGAAAGCTTGTAGCTATGACCGTGGACATTGCGGCATTTGCCATCATATCCGTATAACGCGTGTCCGGTTTCGAAACTAAACTGCTTGGTAATCCTGATCCTGTCCATTTGAATCTTTTGGCAAAGGTATGACTTTAGGCCCATCAATAAAAAAAGCCGCATAAAGCGGCTTAAAAGCGCTTTTATATTTTATGGATTTTGCTCGAACTGCTGGTTTTCGTTTAGCAAAGCAGCCCGCACATTGATGGTTTTATTATCTGCACCAACAACGAACGCGACAAAATTCATATTCGCAGGGTTCGACACCGTTGCAGGGACCGGAATGCTGAAATTTCGCGTAATTGTATTTCCTGATGAAAGTTCTCCCATAACTGCGTCGCCAAGGATATGCGTCAGCGATTCACGCAACACGTGGTCGTGTTCGAAATTCGGAATCGGATTCTGGCCGCTGTGGTACGAGCCGACGTAATTGACCTGATTATAAAAAAGATTGTCTTCAAGCAGGTATACTACCAATTTTAGATCAGTGTAATTTTCAGCGAACTTGATCTTAACATCGAGATTGAGGTTGTTTCCCACCAAAGAGGAGTTCATTGAAAGCCCTAGACCTGCATCATTCGTAATCAGGTTCAGAACCTGTTGTGTGTTTGACGGCTCGGGAAATGTCCACGTAGTCAGCCTGTTCAAACGGACTGTTGGCAGCGGAAAATCCGGGAAATTGGGATATATCAGCGCGCGTAGTGGTTCGATGCCCGGAAAATGATAAGGATCTGTTCCTCCGGGGCCATTGTGGACGCCAACTACAACAGCTTTATCAGTCTGCGCACGTACATTTTCAATGCCCTGGGCGACGCGTGTACAGTTGCCGCACCAGGTTCCGGTAAAGTCTTCAATAAGGACACGTCGCGTAAATTTGCCTTCAACGATCGGGTTTCCATTGCCGTTTCCATTTTCATCTCCGGTTAAAACCGTTGTATCACTGCACGAAACAGCGAATGCCGCCGTCAATAGGAGTAGCATTTTTTGGAATTTCATAAATCGCAGGGTTTTGGATAATGGGCTACAAATTAAGGAAATAAAATTTTATCTTGCGCTTTATTATTTATTTATTTGCAAACAAAACTGCCGGATGAAAAAACTATTCTTGTTGATTTTATTGGCCGCGGCGCCGCTTGCAGCGCAAAAACAGCTACCAAACCTGACGCTTTCCGATGCGGAGGGAAATCCGTTCTCACTTAAATCCGATTATGCCGAAAAGGACAAAATTTATGTGTTTTCTTTCTGGGCAACCTGGTGTGTTCCCTGCATTCAGGAACTCGATGAAATGAACGATTTGCAGGAAGAATGGAAGAAGGAACTCGACATGGAAATCATTGCAGTTTCCACCGATGATTCACGCACCCAGAAACGCGTGAAGCCGCTGGTCAAGGGCAAAGGATGGAATTATAAGATCCTTCTCGATACGAATCAGGATTTTAAGCGATTCCTTTCAATTGTCAACATTCCATATACGATCGTGGTGAAGAACAGCGAGATCGTCCATATCCAGAACGGTTATGTTCCGGGCAGTGAAGATGAGCTTTTTCAAAAACTGAAGACGCTTTAACATGAAAAACACACTGGCCGTCTGCCTGTTTTTCATCATGGCGTTCGCATCTGCACAGGAAAAAGGAAGCTTCTTTGGAGGTTTCGAGTCCAATGCAACCTGGTATCTAAATGATAAGGATCTTGGGGTCAGCCATCCCGAATATCCGCTCAGGTCGAACAATTACCTGCTGGTAAATTACAAGTATAAGGGATGGACTGCCGGCATCCAGGCTGAATCATACGAGGACAAGCCGCTTTTAAATTATAATCCCGCATATGAGGACACCAATATAGGAACATGGTATCTTCAGTATCAAACAGATAAAATTTCAGTTACTGCAGGATATTTCTATGAGCAATTCGGCAGCGGATTATTGTACCGGAGCTGGGAAGACCGTGCACTCGGAATCAACAATTCACTGCGTGGAGCTCGCGTAATTTTCATGCCGACCGATTATATCACGCTGAAAAGCATCTACGGACGCCAGCGTACCGGTTTTGATATTTCGGAAGGGGAAATTTACGGATCCGACCTTGACCTTGGCTTATCACGGCTTTTTAAGTTTGAAACTACAGATCTTTCGATCGGGCTGACGTACGTTGGACGTTATGAAGATTACAATTTTGAAAACCAGAATTTCAACGACCGTACTGACGGATATGGCGCAAGATTGAATTTCACCCACAATTCGTTCTATGGATCTGCGGAGTTCGACTATAAGACCGAAGATGCGATTGTGCAGATACAAGGGCAGGTCGATAATGATTTTGTAAAACCCGGAAATGCGGTTTTGATCAATTTAGGCTATACTGCAAAAGGATTCGGAATTGATGCGACGTTTCGACGATTGGAGAACATGAGTTTTAATACTGATCGCGCGGTCAACAACAATCAATTCAATGACAGGATCGTCAATTTCGTTCCAAGCCTGACGAAACAGCATCATTATAACCTTGCAAATATCTACGTTTACCAGGCGCAGCCGCGCGTTTATCTGGAAGACGAGACCTTGGTCAAAGCCGGAGAGATCGGCGGGCAGGTTGATTTATTTTACGAATTCAAAAAAGGTACAAATCTCGGCGGTAAGTTTGGAACTAAAGTCGCCGCAAACATATCTAACTGGCATGCCCTGGGCGGCGTGTTCCAAATCAACAACCCAAAAGATTACCGGACCGATTTCCTTGGTTTCGGTAGGAAGTATTTTTCCGATTACAACATCGAAATCACCAAGAAGTTCAGCGATAAATGGTATTCGATCGTCTCGTACATCAATCAGTATTACGACAAACGATTGGTTGAAGGCCAAAGCGGTATCGTCAAAACCAACATCGTTACGGCCGAAGGAACGTACAAGTTCTCTCCAACGCGCTCGATGCGATTGCTTGGCGAGCATATGTGGGCCGACGCCGATAAAAAGAACTGGGCGAGTGCTACGGTTGAGTACAACATCAACCTAAAATGGTCGGTTTACGGAACGGATCTGTATAATTACGGCAACAAGGATGAAGATCTGCGCCATCACTATTATAATTTCGGAACAGCTTTCAGGCATAAGAGTACGCGCGTGGCATTGAGTTACGGCCGTCAGCGTGGCGGACTGATCTGTGTGGGCGGCGTGTGCCGATTTGTCGATGAAAGTTCCGGCGTCAGTTTGTCTTTGAACACGTCGTTTTAATTTCTATATTTGCCGACTCCGGGGATGTAGCTCAGTTGGCTAGAGCGTTTGGCTGGCAGCCAAAAGGTCGTGGGTTCGAGCCCCATCTTCTCCACAAAAAAAACCTGCAACCAGCAGGTTTTTTTTTACTTCAATATTCAATATTTACTACGCTGCGCTCCGTACGGTTCGGCTGCGCCTCGGGTCAACATTCGAAATTCAACATTCGAAATTCTTTTGCTTTTCAATCTATTACTTCGGCAATGGTGCTCCAACCGCTACATCACATCTGTGGCCTTCCTGCCCGTGAGGAGGATTCATTCCGGGTGCTGTCGTTGCCGCAGGCTGTGCCGAAGGGTTTAATATAGCCGGCGTTGCGGGCTGCGTTTGAGCAGGAGTTTGGTTTACTGTCATTGCTTTACCAGGCTGTACTGCAGGCGTAGCCGGTGCTTTTGCCGGTGAATTAAGCGGCGCTCCAACAGGAATGTCACAACGGTGGCCGGGCTGGCCGTGTGCAGGGTTCATTCCTTTTGCAACAGGTTGCGGCGACTGAGGTGCGGGTGCAGGTGTTGGTGCCTGCGTAACCGTTGCCGATTGGCCCGGCTGCGGCGCATTCACAACAGGCACATTTGGCGCATCGGGTGCAGTTGCGGCAGTCGGTGCTGCTTCCACCGGAGTGGAGCTTTCCTGCGGCTCAAGTTCTTTTTTACAAGATATCAGTGCACAGCTTAAAATTGCCGCGCTTAAAAGAATTCTGAGTTTCATACAAAATAGTTTAAGCTCCAAATATAACGATTTCAATATCGGACGTACTGTTGTAATTGTTAAAAAAACGCACGCAACTGGACGCTCCCGGTATGAATTGCCTTACTGGTTTCGCTTTTCCTTCCCTGATAATTAATGTTGATGTCCAGATATTCTGTCAGGTTCTTCTGAACCAGCAGACGCCAAGTCAGGTTCTCGCCCGGTAGCAAACCTTCAAGCATATTGAAGGCAACAGGTGAGAGCTGGTCTCCTATGAATTTATTCTGATACAGGGAAAATTCGCCATTCATCGTTAGCTTTTTTTCACTGGCATAAGTGAACGACGTTCCGAGCCGCGTTTGGTCGAGCGATTCGCGCAATCCGATAAAATTATCTTTAACCTGGTATTCATAAAATACATCCCAGGATGCGTTTTTCGAGAAGAGATATGAGATCTTTGGCGCAAGCTGATAACCTTCGATTTCGAAATTTTTCGCTGTAAAATTCTCCGATTTCAATTCAGATTCGATCGTTTTTCCGGCAAGCGTCAGAAGCCAATGTTTCCAAAACAGGTTTGCGTACTGCAGCTGATGGGATGAATTTCCGCTTTCCTGCTCGCCAACCGACAGCAGGTTCTTGGCAGCATTCTTCAAAAAGGTATAAGTCACGGAATGATCTTGTTTTCCCCGATTATAAAAAAGGCTGTTCCGGAATGATGAATTGAGTCCGAGCAGGCTCCCCGATGATCCGAAAGGATTTAAATCAAAATTATCTTCGTCACGTTCAATCTTCCGGTCGACCAGAAATGAGGTCTGGTTATAAAAATACGACAGTACTTTTTTGAATCCGGCCGCATTCTGCCACTGGTTCGGATTGAGTGTGACAGATTGTGAGAAACGGTTCTGATGCGTTTTTAGAAATACCTGATTGGGCAAAAATACGCGGACGAATTTAGCCTGATCGGGGAATGGCGCGACTTCAAATTCTTCAAGTTCCTGTGTGCCGTTGCCATTGTAATCGTTCCACATGTAAACTCCCTGGCCAGGTTCGACCTCCAGATACGTGAATTCCTGCTGCGCAATCGTTCCCGAGGATGTTTCATATGCAGAAGTTATCGAAATGAGCTGATCGAAAAACCTGTCGTTATAAAGTATCCTCGAATTCAGCGAAGGCTCAGTCCCGCGGGCATCATCGGTGAATTTCAATGTCCGGTAGTTGACAAATACCGACAAATTGCTTTTTTCAGTGTCGATCAATTTAGATTTCAGATAATAGGAATCTGGAGTATTGACGCGTTGCAGGAATCCGTTCTGCAGACTGTCGTTCCGCCGCCTTAAGTACCCGATTTCCACAAAGACTTTTGTTGAATCACCACGTCCGATAAATCCTCCGAATTCGGCGAAACGCTGGCTTCTGGAGGTAAGAAGCCCCGTGGCTTTTAGCTTTTCCTGATTGTCCTCAAAACTGAAAGAACCACCGACCCAGTTCTTCCCAAAATTATATTTTGCCTGCGAATAGTTACGCGTGAATTCAGATGTCGATACATCGCTGTCGCTTTTCAAGAAACTCGCTGATGTGCGAAGATTGATTTCTTTCGAATCCAGCCGCGCTTCTGCAACATGCCGGCTTCCCGAAAAGTTGTCGGTGAAATCAAGTTTTTCGAAACGATATTGGCCAAATCCTTTCCATTTAGATAAAGTGTCGGACTTATTCAGCTCGGCATTCATCCCTGCGATCAAAAGACTTTGATTGCCTGATGGATTTAAAAGGTTCCAATCGCGGTCGAATTCGATTGCGAACAATCGCTCGATCGTCCTGAATTCCTTCTGTACGAACTGATAGTTGGCAAATGCATCCGCCTTCCAAGTTTTTGTAGTAAGGACACGCTGCCTTGCATTGATCTTGCCGGCCGCACCAATGTTGTCGTCATCATCAGCTGAAGAAAACAGATTGAGATCATTATTGCTGATCGCGGCCTCAAAATCTATTGACGTTTTTTCCGATGGCGTAAATTTGCCCAGAACGGTCCCGATTTGAATCTTGGTCGGCGGCACAAGCCTTGTGATCGGTGCATAACTTCCCTGTCTGATTCCATTGACGTCGGGCGCAACATATTCATATATCCTTCCGATCGCGGACGAATTGATCAGGTCGTAGTCTCCCTGGCCTTCGCCAACCAACGTAAATCGAACGCTATAAAGTTCTTCTGCCGGATCATTCGAATAGATAAAAACTTCGACGCCGTTGATGATTTC
>CBDUBP010000141.1:0-6803 GCA_965365415.1 uncultured bacterium
AGCGTGCAAATATACGTCCGCCGACAAGGCGTTGTCAAGTGTTTCGCTGTTTATTTGCGGTTCTGTGGATTATCGCCTGTAAATACGCCTGCTCACGACAATCGAAAGCCGATTTTCCTGAAATCGTTCCAGAAGCCCGGATACGACTTTGAAACTACCTCTGAATCACGGATTACAACACGAAATTTCAGTGCCAAGGGCGCAAAAGCCATTGCCATCCG
Source organism: uncultured bacterium (assembly GCA_965365415.1). Lineage (GTDB taxonomy): Bacteria > Bacteroidota > Bacteroidia > Flavobacteriales > Flavobacteriaceae > Flavobacterium. The sequence continues at coordinate 222 of CBDUBP010000141.1, forward strand.
ATGGTCATCATAGGTACTGATGATCGCACTTTCGGGAAACCCATCAGGCTCCATCAGTAAACTGTCGTCCTGACTTTCGGCGGTCGCGCCCATTTTCCGAAATTCGTCCCTTAAAGCGAGCAGCCTGTCGGTTTCTTTGATTTTTAATGTGTGCAGTCCGGTAAGCCGACAGGGAATTCCCAATCCAAAGCAGGTTGCGGCGATCGTTTGCGCGATATCGGGTGTATTGTTAAGATCGAGTTCGATCCGATCAATGCTTCCAGTTACTTTCCGCAAGATAATTGCGCCACCTTCAAATATCGTATCGACACCGAAAGAGCTGTAAATGACCGCAAGATTGCGATCGCCCTGAAGGCTGTCGGTACGGAAATTCTTTAACCTGATACTTGCATTGAGCTCCGATAACGCGACCGCAGAATAGAAATACGAGGCGGAAGACCAATCGGGTTCCACGGTAATGGTTTGCTGCGGCAGAATTTGCTGCGGCAGAATCTCAATAATTGAATCTTTTTGCGACGCACTTATTCCTGCTTTGCTCAATAACCCCAATGTCATGGCAATATACGGCGCGGATGTGACGGTCTGTTCAAGGATTATTCTGAGTCCGCCTTCAAGTCGCGGCGCAATTAGCATCAATGCCGTAATATATTGGCTGCTGATATTTGCCGGAAGCACAACCTTTCCACCCACCAATTTTTGTCCTTTGATCAAAAGCGGCGGAAATCCTTCGATCTCGCGATAAGTGATATCAGCACCCAAAAAACGCAAGGCATCGACGAGGATTGCAATAGGTCGCTGTTTCATGCGGTCGGAGCCGGTCAGAAGAACCTCGCGCCCGTCCTGTGTTGCAAAATAGGCGGTCAGGAACCGCATGGCCGTGCCGGCGTGACCAATATCGATTACAAAATCGTTGGACGAAAGCGCGTTCCGCAACAGTTTCGTATCATCGGAATCGGATAAGTTTTCTATTGATATTTGCTGATAAAGCGCCTGTAAGATGAGAAGTCGGTTTGACTCGGATTTCGAGCCTGGAATCTCGATTTCGCTTCCGGAAATGATGGCTGATTTGTCGAGCCGGATATCCAAACTATTTCAGTTTTTCATTGTTGTGATGGCGGTCGCGGTCGCGGTCGGATTTGAGCGCCATCTTTTTATCGAAAGCCTGCTGCAGATCGATGCCTGTTTGGTTGGCAAGGCACAGGACGACAAATACCACATCGGCTAGCTCCTCGCCAAGATCCTTTGCCTTATCACTTTCTTTTTCGGATTGCTCGCCATATCTGCGCGCGATGATTCTCGCTACTTCGCCTACTTCTTCGGTCAGCTGAGCCATGTTTGTCAGTTCGTTGAAATACCTGACGCCATGCTGCTTGATCCAGTCGTCGACGGCTTTTTGCGAGTTGTGAATATCCATCTTATATTTTTCTAAGTATGATTTTTTCGCTTTCCTTAGCGATGAGTTCCTTATAATAGGTTTTCAGCATGTCATAATTTTCCGGCAAAACGAGTGCGTCATTTATCTCCGATTGTACGAGCAATTGGATCTGGTTGTTGGCTTTTGTTACATTGTATTTGAATTGTCCCAGATTGTCGACCATCTGAATGACTTTCCCTTCAGGCAGGCTTTCGATCTCATATCCTGCCGGAATCGAGAAATTAATTGCAAATTTATCGATTTGCGGATAATCAAAATCAACCGGATACTCACGTTTTTCCTGCTTGAACGGATTTTCTTTTTCGCCGAGGAACAGCAATGGTGAAATGTACATCTTGTTCCCGATGATCTCAGTCAGGTTGCTGTGTGAGAACGAATAAGTCGTCGTCAGAGGTTTTGTGTTCTCGTCTTTGGCCGTCACTTCCAATTCACCGATCTCAAGTCCGGGATAGTGTAATTCCATCCTCTCAATCAGCGATTCCTTTGCAAGATGGCCGAGCCTTTCGCGGAAAACATACGCATTATACTCGGTTAACTGTGTCCTGACATTTCCTGTCACCGTACCCGTTTCATCAATTTTTGCAAGGATGTTGACATTCTGCCTCGAATTTAATTTAGGTGACAGGTTTACCTCAGCCGATGTACCGCCGGGCCTTATGATCCTTCCAAACCAATTTACTGCACGCAGCGGCAAAATGTTCGGGCGGGAATATTTACTGGTCGCATCAAGCAGTATCAGGTCATTTTCGATTTCAACAGCTGCAATCACATAATTATAGGCTGTGCGGCTTGGAAAATACTGAATTCCGTTCGACCTTGTGCTGATCAATACAGGATTTGCGGATAACCCTGCATAACGCAACATGGCGGTAAGCATCAGGTTGATCTCGCCGACATTTCCCGTCATTTTTTTATAAGCGCTCTTCACGCCGTCCTCACAGGAATAACCGGTGTAATCATTCCAATTCATTCTTTTTTGCACGAAGTCAAATATCTTTTGGATCTTCTCGTTCCGGTCGGTCACGCCTGCAATCAATGGATCGATGTCGGCTTCAAAATAACCCGTCATTTTTAGATTCCGTCCAAAATCATCATGCTCATAAATTTTCTTTGCAACAGATTCCCAATCGGTAGCCAGCATTGTTACCGCCCGTCCATCAGAAATGCTCGATAGTTCGTAAATAATTCTCGCGCGGTAGTTATTGATGTTATTGACGAACGATTCGTCTTTCATCGCAGGTATGTCCGACAATGCATACGACCGCCGCCATTCAAGATAATTGCCGTTGGTGCTGTTCATTTTCTCTTCCTTTGTTTCAGGCTGCAAAAACCCGCCGGAGGTAATGGAATATCCAAGAGATTCAGGCGAATTCACCTTGTAAAGTGCATATTTTACAGGAATCGGGTATTGCATGTAGCAGATTTCCGGACGTGTTATATTGTTTGAATATTTTACATACTTGATTTCCAGGATCGAACCTTCCTTTACTTTTGGAAGCGTGATCTTTTTGATGTTCATGTACCTGTTCGACTTCTCGATGAATTCGCCATCGCTTTTGAGTTTCGTCTTTTGAACCTCACCATTTACCAGATTGTAGGTCGCACAGTCGTCATAATGTACTTCTTCCTTACTGCCGGGAAAATATTCAACCTCGAAATTGGCGAGCTCGTAGGCCGATTTTTTATAGATCTTTATTTTCATGGCAGTTTCCGTCGCCATCTGCCAATACCCGTCATTATTTCTGAATGTGACGTGTGTCGTTTTAAACAATATTGCCGCAGCTGCTGAAGTATCGGCGGAATAAACATTTTCTGAAAGTTCGGCCACAGTGACTTTTCCAAGCCTGGTTTCCTGGGCCTGCATAGCAGATATGCATAAAAGGAGAAATATGTTTTTTTTCATTGTTATAATTTAGACAGTACGATTTTGCTGTTGTCGGTTCTGGCGATCTGTTCGCGGAATTTGCGGTAATCTTCATACTCCGACGGTTCGTAAAAACCTTTGTTGATCTGAAGGCGCCGCTTGTAAATCAGTTTGTTGTTTTCGATTTGCGAAACCTCAGCGGTGTATTCCCCAAATTTTCCATTGATAGACATTTTTTCCGGCTTTGCCTCGATCTGAAATCCGTCCGGCAGCTCGATAGAGACCTCGTCGATATCCACGAATCCACGTTCAATTTCAAATGGATTTGTCCTCGTTCGATACCGCTGCGGGACATGCCCCGAATTGTTGAAAGCATTGATTGGGAAAATGACTTTGCCGCCTTCGAGGCTCGCATATTTTTCAGCTGAAATCGACAGGTTTTCTCTGAACTCAAGCTGGGATTTGTCGTTTTCGAATTTGCTTTGGCCAATTTTCAGGTTGGGAATGTTCTGAAGATATTCCTTATAATAAAGATCCTTTTCTCGCGCATCATTGTTTTCGAGATGCAATCGATAGTTGTATTGCGACCCTTTAGATCTAATGTTGACTTCCCCCGCAATCATTCCGTCTGCGGTGATCGAATACCTGCCTGTTGAATGCTGAGAATTATCGTGATCGGCAAAGCAGCCTGTCCTGATCAGTTTCCCGCCATCGGGACGAACCATAAGGACTTTCCTGTCGTCGATATGGTTGCCGAGAAAACCAAACGGAGCGGTCTGGCTGGTACACTCGAGCCAACGAAGGCCATTGCCATCCGGAAGGCTCAACATCACATGGTTGCCTTGAACCGATACGAAATCTTCGCGCAGGTCGCGTTTGTTGTCGTTTGAATAAACGATCGTATAGTACGAGTCGACACCCACCGCAGCCAGCAAAGCACGCGTATAATTGGTAAGCGCCTTGCAATCGCCGTATCCAAGCCGGTCGACATCTTTCGCCAGCATGGGTTTCCATCCGCCGATGCCAAGCTGAATGCTGACATAACGTGTTTTATTCTGGACAAATTCATATACGATCTTGGCAATATTCATCGGATCTTTTTCCGAACCAACAAGGCCTTTTATTTTTTGAATCGTTTCGGATGGTAATTCGTCGGTCCCGGCAAGCAGATGCTCATAATTCCATTGTCCGAATGATTGCCATGTCGACGCATCGCCATCGACACCTTCAAGGTGAAATTTATCGATGCCAAAAAGGACTGTCGGCATGTATTTGTCCAGTAATGGCGCATATTGTTCACGCTTAATTGAATTCATCGGACCGGCAGTTAAAGTAACTTTGTCTCCTGCTTTCGCCGTTGTAATCGGATGACTTCCAAAATTGTATTCTCTGTATCGGAACCCGAGGTCGGCGGCGCAGGAAACCGATACTGTTTTTTTCTCGACGCTCACATAAAAGTCTCCGATCGGCTGCCATGGCGGAATAAACGCGGTATTGCTGTCGAATGTTTCGCTTTCATAAACGATCGTATAAGGATACGTCGTTGGCGTATAATCGAGGTACACGACACGATCATCAGAAATTACAGATTCCCCCGAGGCAGCCTGATCGATGAAATCCTTGCGTTTTAACTTGCGGATCTCCCTTCCCGAACCATCATAGATTATCGCTGAGATATTCTTTACATTACGATGTTCGTAAGCATTCATGTCGCCGACCCCAAGCTTATTAAACACAGTCACGACACGGTGTGTTTTAATATTGATCGACCTGCGCGAAGATATTGTGATATCGATTATTTCGGAGCGCACCACGGCATTGGCATTTTCCAAAAGTGAAGGCGGAATCAATTTAACTGAAAGGTCGGGGCGCTGGGCTGAAGCCGACAATGCTATCAGGAAAAGTAAAAAGCGGAACATGATTGCAGTTTCGCCAAATATATCAATTTTTAGAAATCTTTAACACTACTCGCGGTTTTTCGAATCAATGATGATCGTAACCGGTCCATCGTTGATAAGAGAGACTTTCATATCGGCGCCAAAAATTCCTTTTTCGACTGTGCGGCCCAGAAGCCTTTCAAGTGAGTCGTTGAATGATTCATACAGCGGAATGGCAATTTCAGGTCGCGCGGCTTTGATGTAAGATGGCCTGTTTCCTTTTTTGGTCTGTGCATGAAGCGTAAACTGGCTGACGACGAGAATATCGCCATTCACTTCAAGGAGCGAACGGTTCATCACGCCTTCATCGTCATTGAAAATCCGGGCATTTACAATTTTTGGTGCAAGCCAATCGATGTCATCCTGGCTGTCGGCGGATTCGATACCCACAAAAACCAATAACCCCTGTCCGATGCTGCCCGTAATAATTCCATCAACCTTTACGGACGCTTCCAAAGTCCGTTGCAGCACTACTCTCATGAATTTGGATTTTCGCGATCATAAATGTCGCTGCGGTAATTTTCTTCGTCACCTTCAAGGATCTGAAGATAACTCCGGTACCGCGACCATGCGATCTCATTGCGCTCGAGCGCGGCTTTGACGGCACATTGCGGCTCGTCTTTGTGCAGGCAGTTATTGAATTTGCAATCCTGCTTCAGTTCGAAGAATTCGGGAAAATAGTCGCTGATTTCCTCTTTTTCCATATCGACGATCCCAAATCCGCGGATTCCGGGCGTGTCGATGATCTTCGCGCCAAAAGCGAGATCGTACATTTCGGCGAAAGTAGTGGTGTGCTGGCCCTGCATATGCTGTTCTGAAATTTCTTTCGTCCGAAGGTCGAGCGACGGTTCAAGAGCGTTGATCAAAGTGGATTTTCCAACGCCCGAATGTCCTGAAAACATCGACACTTTATTCTTCATGACCTCTTTAAGTTCTTCAGTACCTTCGGAAGTGAAGGCAGATAATGAGAGGCAGTCATATCCGATACTCGAATAAACATGTTCCAGATAAAGTTTCTCGTCGCGCATCGCGTCATCGTACGTATCGGTCTTGCTAAAGACAATTACCGCTTTGATGTCGTACGCTTCGGCGGTAACAAGGAATCTATCGATAAAACTTGTAGTTGTCGGTGGGTTGTTGATTGTCACCAGCAGAAAAACCTGATCGATATTGGATGCGATGATATGCACCTGCTTCGATAAATTGACCGATTTCCTGACGATGTAGTTGCGGCGGTCGTGAATCTTGTTGATCGTACCGTTGATCTTTCCGGTCTTTTCCTCGAGTTCATAATCGACGATGTCACCAACAGCAATCGGATTGGTGCTTCGAATCTCACCGTCCAG
>CBDUBP010000142.1:0-6788 GCA_965365415.1 uncultured bacterium
GACAATTATGAATATTACGCGCCGGAGAAAGGCAGCGACCGCCATCACCGGATGCTGCTCAACAAGCTTGAAGAAATGCTCGATCAGCCAAAGGAATCCAAAGCGACCGACACGATCACTTTCCTTCACCAGATCGCTGAAAAGATGCATCGCCGTTCGATGATCATTTTGTTTACGGATATGTTCCAGCCCGGAAATGAGGAATCGCTTGTCAATGCGCTCCAGCATTTAAAACACGACAAGCACAAAGTTGTTCTGTTTCATGTGGTGGACAGCAAGACAGAACTCGATTTCAAGTTCGACAATGCGCCGCGAAAATTCATCGATGTCGAATCAGGAGATGAGATAAATATTTTTGCGGACACCGTCCGCGATGCCTACCAAAAGCAGGTCGACGCCTATTTCAAGACACTTGCGATGAGCTGCGCGCAGAACCACATAAAATACGTTCCCGTGGCCGTCGAAGGCAGTTTTGAAAAGGTGATGATGACGTATCTTGCAGAGAAACAGCTCTTCGGATAAAATGCAAAAAATAGTTTGCGAAAGGTTTGCAAAAATAAAATTATGACCTATATTTGCATCCGCATTTAGCGAGGTTTGGTAGTTCAGTTGGTTAGAATGCCGCCCTGTCACGGCGGAGGTCGCGGGTTCGAGTCCCGTCCAGACCGCAAGATCGCAACAAGAGAAGCGCTTCAGTTTGGAGCGCTTTTTTTAAGAGGTCAAAAATAGTTGTGTTGTTTTCCCCGTTTCGAAAAATGGGGGGTTTAGTAGTTAGACCAATGAAAAGCTTTCCATTGAATTGGAGGGCTTTTTTGATTTAATGAAAGTTTCAAAGTTGGCCCTCTTCAAATCATCGAATCAACAAATCATCTTTTACGGGCGTTCCGGCTTGCTGCGCCGCCGGCGGGCTGTCCGCTGTATCTTTTGCCCTGGTAAACCTCGCAGGTTTTTAAAACCTGCGAGGTTTCCTGCAAAAGGATGCCGCTTCCATCCCTAACGCAACTTGCAAGCACCTACCTGCCGTCAATGGAATACATCAAATCGCAAGGAATTATCAATTAATGGGTCCTGATCACCCCAACCTTTTTCCCCGAACCATTGACAATCTGCCCGCTGTTGCCAACGTAGAGATAATTGTAGTTTTTGTCGTGGATCATCAGTTTGTATCCGCGCTTGTTTGAATCGGCGAGGCGGCCGATGATATAGAGCTCGTTGTTGTCGATCGTTACAAGATTACCGCGAACCGTAATATAGTACGGCGTCGATCGATCGGCGTAGAACTGAACATCGAAAGCAATGTATTTATCATCCAGAACCGATGTCGGTGCCCGTTCGGGGATTTTAACCATCACGGGTTTTGTGATTTTGGGATCTGTCTTTTTAACTGTTCCCGTCCTGGCGATCTGACCGGAAGCATTCTGCCAACCCGCCGCAATCGCAACAAGCCGGTCTCTCTTCGCCGGATGCGTATGTGATGCTTTCTGCGATGCCGCCACAGCCATTGCAGCCTGGGCATCCGTCAGGCTAGCGCCCATTTTGTTGAGCACGAAACCTGAAAATTCGTCGGCCTCAAGTTCGATATCAGGACGGCTGCCGCCTGAAGTCAGCGTATGTCCGTTCAAGTGATGCCCGATCTCGTGAGCAATGATGCTGATTCCGGCCCAGTTGCTCCCCGAGGCGTTGTTGATCGCCGATATGAACTTGGGATTATAAAGTATGACACGCTGGTTCTTGATGATTACCGCCGCAGCATTAGGAACATTGGCCGCGCGGATCTCAAAGTTTGGTTTTAAACCGACTACCGAAAGGATTTTCTGGATGACATCCCGGGCATCAGCCGAGGGGGCCGACGTTAGAATTTCCGGATCGATCTCCTCCCCGTAATAGCTGCACATGAAGCCATGGCTTTCATGGTCCTGCGCAGAAGAATATCCGGCCATTGCCAGCATGAAAACGGTAAGCAACAGCCTGATTTGAAAAATATGCATTAGTGTGGGCCTTCAATTTTGAAGCATTGATAACCCAAAAATGAGTGAATTTATTATCGTTTGCTGCTTATTAATTAGTTAAAATTTAAAATATGAAACTTATAAAATACAATAGATCACTGAATTAGTGCACGCGTCTATTAAGACATCGCCGCTATCGCATTGCCTTTCGCATCATTTCTTTCCAGTTCTGCTATTCGAGTAACCTGGGTGTCGACATTCAGAAACTGGATTCCGATCCACGCGAGCGCTATCATACCGCCAAACGACAGGATCGTCAGTTCCCACGACAGGTTTTCCGTTAACGGACCGATCAAACCCGCTCCAGCGATCCGCCCAATGTTTGAGATCGTCATGAATAACGTAAACTGGCTGGCCGATACCTTCTTCCAGCAGCATTGCATACCCGTCGCAAATATGCCAATTGTCGAAAACACATAAATAATCTGATACGCGATCATGAATCCCGTGATCAGCGCTCGGTTTTGCCAGTGCGACTGTAACACGAAGAAACTTGAGACCAGAACGATCAGTGTAATGAAATAAATGTTCAGCATCCTGATCTTGCCAAATCGGTCGATCAAAATGCCACCCACAAGCATTCCGCCCAGTCCGCCCACAAGAGTAGCTGTTGCGAAGAACTGTGAATACTCCCGGTCCGTCCATCCAAGATGCTGAACGGTGAAAATAGGAAGAAGCGTATCCATGAAATTACACGCGGCCGGTGCGATGAATGCGACCGTTGCAAAGACGAGGCTGTTGCGCAGGGTGAAGACGCGATATAGCGATTTGAAGATCACGTTCCAGTTTCCAAGCTGTATTTTTTTGCTTTCATCAGATGCCTCGCCTTTTAACCATGGCAGCAGTTTTTCCCCCGGTCGTTCGCGAAGGCATAATGGGACCATCATGATCAGTCCAACCCCAATGGAAAGAATCATTATTGCAGTCGAAAATCCATACAAGTTGAGCAAAATGCTTCCAATTGAAAGCGACGCCGCGGTCCCGACGATCTTCGAGCCCCACATAAACCCGTTTGCGCGCGCCTGCTGATTTACCGGAATGATGTCGATCGCCATTCCGTCGGTGGCAACATCCTGAAAAGAACCAAACACTCCGACAGCAAAGGCGGCAGCCATCATCAGATTCATATTATTCAGCGGATCCGGAACAAATGCCATCGATATGAAACTCAGGATCAATCCCAACTGGCCAAAAATGATCCACGGACGTTTGCGTCCCATGGGCAGATAGGCAAATCGATCCATCATGGGTGCGACAATCATTTTAAAACTCCATGGCAATCCGGCGGCCACGACAAATGCGGCAATTTCGCCGGGAGATTTGCCATTCATTGCCATCCACGCAGGCAATCCAAAGTAGATCATGCCTTCAGGAATTCCCTGCGCAATATACAATGCTATGAAATTGAAATAACGCAAGGACGTATGGTTTGAAAGTGCGGGGATTCCGTCGTTCAATTTAATTTTTTGCAATCTTTTCATCTTTTTCAATTACTGCGTCGGCGGCTTTTTTAGTATCAGCGAACTGTTGAAATTCGATCAATTTTCCATTTTTAAACCGGCACAGATGTGCCATCTGGATCTTTACCGGCTTCGCGTTTTTTTTGTACATGCACTCATAAAATCCGGTAGCAATAACCCTGTCGTCGTACATCGGGAAAATTTGGATGTCAGTCAATCTGAAGTAATCCCATTCGGTTGAGATCCGTCCGAAAACGCCATCGAACACAGCTTTTTTTCCGAGATAAGGATTACGGTCTGCATACGGAAAACTTTCAGCTTCATTCCAAACGACATCATCAGAGATTAGTTCATTGAGGACATTTGCGTTTCCTGCTGCAAAAGCGTCGTAAATTCTTTGAAGCGACATTGCATTTTCCAGCGGACCATGTGGAGGCGCGGTTACAAATGCCTCTTCCGAAACATGCGGATCCTGGGCAAAACATGTCGAAGCACATGCAAATATTGCCGGAAATATGGTTGTAAGTGTTTTCATGAGCGCGAGTATGAAGTAAGTGTTTCCTTTACCGGCCTGAAAGAAATGCCAAGGTCTTTAACTGCCAGAGCATTCTCGTAGATGATTTTTCCATCCGATCTGGCATTTTCGAAGTTTAGCATGCGCGACAGGTCTGATGTTGCGAACGTCTGGCTGCTCAGCAGATAGTTTCTTCCATGGAGCCCTTTGGTAGTTGCGGCGCGGAAAATTGCTTCTGCGACATCGGAAACATCCACAACTGCAAACTCTGCATCGGTATCATAGAGCATTTGAAAGAAATCGTCGGGTGCAATCCTGTTTTTGAAAAAATATTGAATTCCGACCGAAGTCGAATCCGCCCGATTCGACAATGGTTTTCCCATCACAACCACCGGTGACACACTGGTGATCTCGAAATGCAGATCGTCGTTCTCACGGATGAATTTTTCCACCGCCTGGTTTGCGATGAACTTTGCCCGGGAGTAAGGAATGCTTTCATCGGCGATGAACTTTTTGTCTGATTCATTGAATGCGTCGTTTGCTGTTTTCCCACCGGCAGGCATCGGGAAATTCGTATTGAATGCGGCAACTGACGCGATGATTACGACCTTTTCAACCGACGGGGTATCGCGGACAATCGACAGTAAGTTTTCGGTGCCTGCGATCGTAGGGTCATAAAGGTCGCGGGTTGGATCGTCGACCTCAAGCTGGAAAGGCGTGCCACCGTGAATGATGATGTCGCAATCCTGAACAAAATCCCGAAGTGCCTCTTTATCCAGTACATTAAGTTCGGCAATGTGCAGATTGTCGCTGTGAGGCAAAGACATAAGATGCGTGTATTTTGCTTCGTTCGAGATGTCTGTTGCTGAAGCCCTGACTGCAAAACCGTGATCCAGAAAGATCTTTGTCACATAGCTTCCTATAAAGCCCGAGCCGCCGATGATGCCTGCTTTTTTCATTGTGAATCTTTTTTTGGAATGTAACTCAGTTCGGGCTGAACCCATCCGGAGAAAGTTTCGTACCGTTCAGCGCTTGAAAACAGGTCGTCCATTGCTTTTTTGCCTTCCTCGCCAAGGAGCTTTTCGGTTTCATCGGATGTTTTTTTGTAATCGGCCTCATCAACGGCGGAAATGACTGCACAATAATATTCTTCCTCGCATCCCAAGCCGCTGTGGTAAATGCGATAATGCTCTTTCGCGCCCTTTTTCACGTACAAATCGGTGATCGTCTTGATCTTGCCGGCTACAGCATCCGACGTTGCAGGCGTGACATAGAAAGCGTGGTATTTCCGATAATTCATTCCCGGCGTTGAAGCCGAATAGCCATTAGGCATGTATGTCAGGTCTTTAATATTCCTGACGAGAAAGGTATTGTGGCGGTCATAACATTTATCCATGCGTTCCCACAAGGCCTGAAGTTTTTCTTTCCCCATTTTTTCTGCAAGCGGCGCAAAAGGATTTGAATCGAGCGCGGCCATGTTCGGAATCGTCGAGATATACCGGTAAGATCCGTTTTGGGTGCGTATCATGAGCCAGTTTAGGTTGGGTACATTGTACTGCGCACAGGCATCAGCCAGTTCCTTGGCGACCTTGGTATATTCCGTCGTCATCGATGGTTTTACATGATCGTCATGGATCCAGACAAGCTGGTTTTGCGAAATGGATCGGGTCGGCGCCAGGATCAAAACTGCCAGCACGAGAGTGAAGTGAATAGTTTTCATAATGAATGTGTTTGTTTAGATCGAAACCGCGATGATTTCAAAGTCTAAGTAACTGACATTCAATATCAAATAAAAGCAGGTTAGGACGAAATAAAGGCAATCGTTCCCCGGGAGGCCGTTTTGGTTACCGGAGGAAAACCAATCAGGCGGAATTAAGTCGAAAACGGAAATCCACCTGTGTGCCGTCTTCAGATCTTTCATTCATGATGCCGTTTAACTGCCGGGTCAGCAATTGGATCAGCTGCGTGCCGAAACCGGTGCCTTTAATAAGATTAGATTCTGATTTGCCGACTCCGTTATCCGATACTTTCAAAGCGAGTGAATTTTCATCTTTTGCCATGCTGATCGTAATCCGGCAATCGTCCTGATACGGAAAGGCGTATTTTAGTGCGTTGGTCAGCAGCTCATTGACGATGAGGCCAACCGGAACGGCGGTGTCGATGTCGAGTTCAAGCTCGTCCATGATGCATTCGATCCTGACTTTATTTTCGACGTCGAGCGAATCGAGTATCGCTTCTCCAAGATTGCTGAAATAATCCTTCATTTCGATGCTTCCGAGGTTTTGTCCGGAATATAATTTTTGATGGACGATCCCGATCGAGTGCACACGGTTCCGGCTCTCGGTCATCGCTTCTTTGGTATTCGGGTCGTCGATCTTGGCCGATTGCAGCGCGAGCAGTCCGGAGACGATTTCCAGGTTATTCTTGACACGATGGTGTATTTCCTTTAATAAAAGCTCGTTGTCTTCATTTCGCTTGTCGAGCAATTGGTTCTTGTGTTCGAGCTCATCATTGACGGCTTTGAGAGTGCGGTTGCTTATTTGCTTCAGCCTGAAATTCCAGTACAGAAGCAATAGCACGATCGCCCCGATGCTTATGGCGACGATGTATATCGTTTGCTGGTTTTGCTTTTTTGCGAGTTCTTTTTCGCGCGTCAGCAAATCCACGTCAAGTTCCTTTTCGCGAAGGCTGCGCGAGTTCCGTTGCCGCTCCAGTTCCAGTGATTCACGCACAAATTGGTCTTTGAATTTCAACGCGTTTTTCAGGTCGCCTTTTTTCTCGTAGGCATTCGAAATCGATTCGAGC